>CAUJJY010000390.1 GCA_963205155.1 Candidatus Zixiibacteriota bacterium
ATCGCCGGTCGAACCGATGTTGCGGACACGCAGGCGGAAAGCGGAATGGTAAGCATCCAGCGGTGCGCCCACTGTCACCACTGAATAGGTCGTCATATCTGCGCCGGAGCCGAACTGGCGGCTCAACTCGATCCAGTTCCCCTGATCATTGAAATACTCGATAACCAGGTCATCACCGGTCTCGGGCGAATCGCCGCCGCCGGTGCGCTGATAGGCATAGCTGAAGTTAATGCCGGAGGCAACTTCCATGTCAATCGCTTGCGACATCACCGTGTCGGCCACGCCATTGAGGCGCAGGCTGTAGAGCGGTGACGGCTCATTGGTGCCGATGCCGTCGATCGTGGCGCCGACATTGTAAATCCACTTCGCCGGATCAAGCGTTACTGCCGGGAAGGTATCGATAAACGGCAGGGTCAAGGGCTGGCCCGCCGAAGTTGTCCGTACGGACGAAGTCTGGAACACTGTCGGCTCGGTCGCCGAGGTCGCTGTCACAAAAGAGGTGTCCTGCTGACCGTAGGTCGAAAGCGGGACAATGACGCGCACCTTGAAGTTGAAGGTCGCGTTCGGTGCGAGCATGCCGGTTGACGAGATCGGCGTGGTGCCGGCATTGTCGTAGATGTCGGTTGCCCAATTGACGCCGGTCAGGCTCAAGTTGTAGCTGTCGTTGAAGAGACCGTCGTTGGTCAGGGTGAAGTTGTGGAACACCGTATCATCGACAGCGCCGGACGTCGAGGAAAGGCTCGGGTTGAGCAGCAGCGCGTAGTCGATCACGCGGAACGAATAGGTCTCGGTCGTGTCCGCCTTGCCGTTGATGGCGTGGGCTTCGAGGAAATAATTGATCACAGTGCCGGGCGACTGCGCCGGAATATATCCGATATACTCGTTCGGATTGCCGGTCGTGACCAGGGTGTCCATGTAAGGATTGAAATTAATCGTGTACTTGAGGAAAAGGGAATCAGGTATCAAGGCGGCGTCGGCAGCAATATTGCAGACGACCGGATACGGATTGACGATTTCCTTCGTATCGGTAAGCGGAGTATGACTGATAGCTACACCGCACGGATAGCTTTGTACGAGCAATAAGCTATTGTAGAGGTTGAGGCGACCGCCGGTGACGGTGATTCCCGCCAGTGACGGTTTGGGATCCACGCCATCGAGCAGGTAGCCGCGCATAATCAGCGCCAACGCGCCGGGATCCTGTTTGTAAGCAGACATCATGGTGACACAAGCTTCCGACCAAAGCAAGCCAATGGCGCCGCAGACTTGCGGAGTCGCCATGGATGTGCCGGTGTTCGTACCGTAACTGCTACCGGGCAAAGTTGAAAGGACATCAGTACCGGCGGCGCCGAGGTCGATAGTCGTAAGACCATAGGCAGCTCCGGAGTTGCGCGCATCGGTGCGGGTGGTGTTGGTAACCGAGATCATGTAAGGACTCGGGCAGGCGGTCGGGATGTCGCCATTGGTATCAACGTTGATATTCGCGTTGGCGGTGGCACAGGCGTTCAAGATTCCGGCGGCTCCGAGTGAATCGTAATAAGCGCACCAAAGCGGGAAATTGGCAGGCTGACCGAAGTCAACACCGAATGACGAATTTGTCGCGACGACGAACGTCCCTTGTGCGCCGTTGGTTTGATTGTATAGCTTTCTTTCTTTCAATACATAGGCATAAGCGCGGACGACGATTGACTCCGTTCCGGACGATCCGGCGACAGGCATAACCTTACAGTTCCAATTTACGCCGACAACGCCGAGCGAGTTGTTGCCGCGAGCCGCAGCAATACCGGCGACGTGTGTGCCATGCGAGCTGCTGGGAACCGAGCCGTCCATTGCATATGCATCCCAGCCGTCATAATCGTCGATATAGCCGTTGCCATCGTCGTCAATAGAGTTGCTCGGAATTTCGTCGATGTTCTTCCAGTAGTTGATATCAGGATGTGCGAGATCGCAGCCGCCGTCGACGATAGCGACGACAATTTCGTCACCGGTGCTGGTGGTGCCGCCGGTGGTGATGTCCCAGGCTTCGGGGCTGTCCATGTCGGCATCAATGGTACCGCCGGATTGGCCGGTGTTATTGTGACAGTATTGCTGGTTGAAGCTTGGATCGTTGGGGATCGTCGAGCGCATTGTGACATGGTGGTTGAACTGTGCCAAGAGCACGCCGTGGTGGTCTCTGACGTCCTCAAGGAAGCCCTCGCGCATTTCCTTGGTCCAGCCGGCGTCATTATAAGAATAGAGCCAGATGTTCATGTCGGGCGCAAGCAGCTCGACTGGTCTTAGCCCTTGAACCGAAAAGGCATCTCCGACGGATTTGGCGTCGATGTAGCGATTGACCTGAATCAGAAGTTCGCCTTCGGTGTAGGTTGGTTCTTTGTAAGTCGCCGCCGTCTGTGCCTGTGCCGAGATGGCCAGTACAGAAGACAGCAATGCCGCTGCGACCAAAAGTCGGAATGAGCGGAGGACCTTGCTCTTAGCAATTGTCATTGTGTTGCTCCTTGAGTTGCTCAAAAAGTAGAGGTAAGTTAATTCTATTCACCCTGATCACCATAGGTAGATAAGCTCATAAAATTGGCTACAAAAGCGAAAACGCGCCCGAACTGAAGATCGGGCATGGGTCAGTACTTATCCAGCGAGTATAGCTCGGATACAATATAGCTGCTTTATTTCATATGTCAATCAATGACTTGGGGGGAATGTGGTGTACAATGACGATGAATACGAGATTATGATGATGTCAGATAAGTCGTTGGCTGGGTGGGAGTAGTGGGAGCGGGCTCTTGGACCTCTTCCCTGTCACGCCCTCACCACCCGATAGAATCGGGATCGTTGACCCGTCCCCTCTCCCGCTGGGAGAGGGGAGAACTAGCGCGGATGTGGACATCTGCGCGCACGCAAGATTGCCGCTGGAGCGGCGATGTTAAGAGGCAGGAGTCAGGACTTACCGCCTCTCGCACCTTCGGTGCGATTGGGCGCAGTCCCGCGAAGGCGGGATCTTCGACATGCTGCGCCCCTACAGAACGATTTCCCGGAGAAGGCGAGACGCGGCAGGCGTGTTCGATTGCCGCGGGCAAAGATACACACCCCGCCTTGAGTTCGCTCGTTCCTCGCTTACTCAAGGCACCCCTCTTCCCGCAAGCGGGATCTTCGACAAGAGGGGAATAAAGCCACGCACCAGATGTGATGTCGAGGATATGTCTCTGATGGCAATCTTGTCGGGTTCAGCGCTTCGCTGTGAACCCGACCTACGAACTGGGAGAAGGGAGAACGGGCGTGGAGTTGGAAAGATGACGTAGTCATATATTTTCAAATTGTGAAGAAAAGGACAGACAAGAATGTCTGTCCTACCTTTTTTGCGTCGATGGAATTTTAGTTATGGGCAGGCGGCGCAAGGCTGTGCGCCACCGGCGAAGGTGTAATTGATCAACACGACAACATCGCTGATGTCGACCGTGTTTGAACAATCGGTGTCGCCGGATTCGATTGGATTGGGCGCGACGCCGGATGCGAAGATGTAGTTGATGATTGAAAGCGCATCCGCGATGTCAACCTCGCCGCTTTTGTTAGCGTCGCCGCAGTAGTATGGCGGCTCGATGACGGCAATTGACAAGGATATGGTGTCATATTGTGCCGGGTTGCCGGAGTCTTGAAGTGTGAAGGTCATGTAATAGTCTGCGGCCCAGGTTGGAGTGCCGCTGATGGTACCGACAGCGCCGCCGGTGAAATTGCAGCCGAACGGCAGATCGCCGCCGAGGAGAACCCAATTGTATGGTTGAACGCCGTTGATCGCCTGCAAGCTGTGGCTGTAAGGGATGTTGAGTTTGCCTTCAGGCAGTGAATAGCTGACGATATGCAGATTGCCGTCGCACATGTCGCCGATGCCATCGTTGTTTTTGTCGCGCTGATTGGGGTTTGAGTCATTGGGGCAATTATCGCAGGCATCCCCTATTGCATCATCATCGGTATCGAGTTGGTCGGCATTGGCAACGAAGCGGCAGTTGTCGCCGGTGGGGCAACCGAAACTGACGAAACCGGAATCACCGACGCCGTCGAAATCGGAATCGACGCAGGGATCACAGGCATCGCCGATGACATCGAAGTCGATATCGGCCTGATCGTTGTTGGGTGTGTCGAGGCAATTGTCGCAGAGATCGCTGATGACATCGCCATCGGAGTCGGCACCGGCAGAACAGCGCCAGGTTGCCAGTCCGGAATTCAACCAGCAGTGCATTCTTCCCTTCTGTTGTTCGGAGAAGCGGTCCCAGCAGGAACTGCCGGAATAACCCATGAAATTGTTGAGTGGCGTCGGCGCCCATGGTGTTCCGCTGCAAAGATCCGTTCCGGTAAGCTCCGTGCAGAAGTTATTCAACGGCGTCGGCCGGGTATCGGCGCAGAAGTCGCCGGTGAGATCGGTTTCGAATCCATTCGAGAGTTCGCGGCAACCGGCACAGCCGGGGGCGACCTCGCTGACACCGTGGAAGGTATGCCAGAGTCCGAGACAGTGGCCGACCTCGTGCGCGAGCGTGCTTTCATCGGCAACAAAATGCGGGGTGGTCATGACGATGCCGCCTTGATTGGTGAGGCAATCGGGATCCCAGGGGAATGTGCCGTAGGAATAGGATGCTTCGACATAGCCGACGAAGACGTTGATTTGACGCTGGGGGTCGATGGCGTAGAGATTTTTCATCGGGAAGAATTCGTCCTCGGACATCGAGCGGTAGCGGGTGTCATCGACAAAGCGCCAGTCATAGGAGAACTGAATCTTGGCGGGCA
The DNA here is from genome assembly GCA_963205155.1 of Candidatus Zixiibacteriota bacterium. Lineage (GTDB taxonomy): Bacteria > Zixibacteria > MSB-5A5 > CAIYYT01 > CAIYYT01 > JADJGC01. Next base: position 4,768 of record CAUJJY010000390.1, read on the forward strand.
GGTAATCCTTGTTGAGTTCTTTCATCTGCGAAACGACTGTTGCCGGCGAGGCAGACGCCGCGGTGCCATCGCTATTGCGGAAGACGTGGATCATGATTTTGAGCCAGGTGATAGAGTCGCCGCCTTGTGGGATATAGGTATTTCGCATCTCGGGATTGTCGCAGGGACCTTCGATCGGGCAATCTGCGAGTAGTTTTGCATATCGACTACCGTAGGTCTGCATGTATCGGGTGTTGGGTCCGCACCAGTCGCCTTGGGTGTCGGCGATCAATGGTGTTGATGGCGCGCAGAACAGGGTGATGATTGCAATGAGCGTTGTGAAATTAAAGATCGCGGCCAGGCGGCTGTGAAATCGAGTGCTGGGTGTAAGTCTCATATCGTATCTATCGGTCGAAATGCACGATGCAGTTACGACCCAATCGGTGGTAGAGTTTAAAATGTTGTGGCGGGGATCAGGGCGATCCGCGCCGCGTGGGTAAGCTGTTAATTTAGTGCAATGCAACGGATTGTCAAGGCGGGTTTTGGGGGGTGGATTTCAACATGTGCGGCCGCGTACAAAATGGAAATGCCCTCACCCCTACCCTTCTCCCGGTGGGAGAGGGGAATGTCGGGCGAGTGCGTGCCCGGATGTTCGACTGAAGTCGAACACACAAATACGAAGGTCAGACAAAAATGTCTGACCTACCGCAGTCAATCCCTTCGAAGCTTCTCGGTAGGACAGACATTCTTGTCTGTCCGTTCCCTGGGTGGCTCCCGACTTACAAAACCAAGGTTGTTGGTTTGCGATCGGAGGTTGTGGAGGACGATTTCGAGGAGGCGGTTGGGGTGAAACGTGAGCCACCGAAGATCAGGCGGATGCTGCGATCATAGGTGATGTAATTCCAGATCCAATTGATCAGCACAATGAGTTTATTGCGGAAGCCGACGAGATTCATCAGGTGGATGAAGATCCACAACACCCAGGCTAGGAAGCCCTGCGCTTTGAAATGGGCGAAGTCGGCGACGGCGCGATTGCGTCCGACAGTGGCGAGGTCGCCGAGATTGTTGTAGATGAAAGGCTGGAGTTCCTTGCCCCGCTGGAGTCGCATGAGATTTTCAGCAAGACGTCTTCCCTGCTGCATGGCGACCTGCGCGACCATCGGGTGGCCGTTTTCATACGATTCGGTCGGCAAGCAGGCGAGGTCGCCGATAACGAAGATGTTTTCATATCCGCGCACGCGATTGAAGTTGTCGACCTTGACGCGCTGATTGTGCGTGAGGGAGTCGGGTGAGAGTCCGGCGATGGGCGCCCCGAGAACACCGGCGGTCCAGATGACGGTGTCGCTGCGGATCGTTTTGCCGTTGCCGAGTTCGACCTTGACGCCGTCGTAGCCCTTGACCGGAGCATTGAGCCAAACGGTGACGCCGAGTTCCTTGAGGAATTTGTCAGCGTGCTCCCCTGCCGGTTCCGACATGGCGGAGAGCAAACGCGGTGCGGCCTCGATGACGTGAATCTGCATGCGACGCAGGTCGAGTTCAGGATAATCGATTGGAAGGATATGCCGTTTTAGTTCCGCCAAGGCGCCGGCGGTTTCGACGCCGGTGGGGCCGCCGCCGACGATGACGAAGCTGATCAAGGCTTCGCGTTCATCGATGTCGTTAGTGAGCAAAGCTTTTTCGAAGCGTGCGAGGACGAAGTTGCGCAGGTTGAAGGCGTCCTGAATCGATTTGAGCGGCATCACCTTCTCGCCGAGCTGGGCGTTGCCGAAGTAGTTGGTGCGCGAGCCGGTGGCGATGACGAGATAGTCATAGCGCAGGCGGCCGATGCTGGTTTCGATTTCCTGCGAGTCGGGATGCACGGTTGTGACCTCGGCCATGCGGAAGATGAGATTCTTTTGACGGCGAAGGATCTTACGCAACGGATAGGCGATGGAATCGGGTTCGAGACCGGCAGTGGCGACCTGATATAAGAGCGGCTGGAAAGTGTGATAGTTGTTCTTGTCGAGCAGGACGATTTGCAGGTCGGCACGTTTGAGTTTGCGCGCCAGGGTGAGGCCAGCAAAGCCGCCGCCGATGATGACGAGGCGGGGAAGATTTGAGACGGGTACGTTGACTGTCATAGTGCCGGACTCCTGTAAGGACCGCCGCGTGGTGCGGTCAGTCCTATAAACGTATTATCGACCGTTTAGTTCCGAATTTCACAAGTGGTAAATGGAGTTTGTGGGGCGATGATGGGAGCAGAAACGCGGCAGACGAGGACGTCTGCCGCGCACGAAATGTCTGTGCCTTCAGAAGTGCGGCGTCCAAAACAAGTTCGGCCGCCCTCCAGTTTAACTTTGACTTGTTAGAAGCTCAGCACGTTAATGAGCGCCTTGAAAGAAACTACGTTTGTGCTTAACGGATCATTCGAGGACTTACCATATGACAAGTCACCTTCGATGGACCAGTGGGGTGCGAACTCGTAGCCGAAGCCAGCCGCCATTCCGAACCCGGTTTCTCCGTCATAGTTGTCATTGAATGGGGTGCCGAAAGAGGAATAGCCTATTGTAGCCGTCACATAGGGAGACGGCAAGGACGTCTTGAAATAGTAACTGACTCCGAGACCGCCAATACCGCTTGCAAATGTTGCATCTTCATATTGGACATAGTAGTCACCCGAGTAATAGTCATAATAGAGAATTCCGATCTCGTCAGCAAACCAAGCAACCTTTGAATTCCAATAGATCAATGTCTGCCGATTTGCCGCGAATCCAATTTTGAAGTCGGTGTTTATGGCGAACTTGTCAATACTGCCGCTGACATCGTCATAGCCGAGGTCAAAGCTCTGCGAAACGTGGGTGTAACCAGGCCCCAGCCCGAAGCCGATGATGAAACCGCTGCGGTGGCCCGGCGATTTTTGACCAGAGTCCCCTACTTGCTCCTGCGCATAAGTAAGGTTACAACTAGCTACGAGTGAAGCTGCCAACACGAAAAAAACAACGCGCCTTTTCATGAGTTCGCCTTTCGATTTGTGTTAACCCACAGACACAGTAAAGTGTCTTCATTGACCGTTCTTCTTGGATTCCACAATACTGTCAATGGCGATTGTTTTGTCAATGTTAATTTTCTGG
>CAUJJY010000391.1 GCA_963205155.1 Candidatus Zixiibacteriota bacterium
CAGCGGTAAGAAGGAAACCAGATAGTGCGATAAATGCAGCGATTCGCGAAACGTCGCCCGCGGAGCGAAGTCGGCAATAAACGCGGTGTAAAACCGTGTCTTGCCATATTGATATCCTTGATCCGCCGCAGCGCCGAATGCGTAAGTGAAGTCCTTCCCCGGCAAGTCAAGCGCTACTGCCAGCGTCTGCCAACAGCCGAGCACGCCAAGTCCCAGCCCAATCCACAGATACAACTTAGTCGATGAAACAATCTCTCTGTGTGATCGAATCCGATTCAGGACGATGACGAAAAAGAGAATATGCGCTGCCGTTAGAAAAAACTGTATCAGCGGGCGCAGTGCCGAGGCGCGCCATTCCATAGCCGAACTGGCATCTACCTGTGGAGGCGCTGCAAAGAACCCCGCCGCCAATGAAACCGCACATACAACGAAATATGTCGCAAGCAATCTTGATGGCGTTTCCGCAAAACTGATACGCTGGTTGTGGATCACGTAAGACAACAGCAGGAGACCTAACATCAAGTAGTACGGCGTGACCGAAAATCCTGCTTCAATTACAAATGTCGCTTCGAGCGGAAGAACTGCCACCAAGAGCATATACACCAATCGCTGCCTTGCTATCGCCAACCAGATTCCCGCAGCGGCAACGGACAGCCCGGCCGCAAGGAGTAAAACTTCGACAGCGGGGAACTGCCATAAAACCACAACGGAGCCAAGCGCCGTCAGCACTAAACCAAACAGCAACCAAGCCCGGCTTCGGAATGTCTCTGAAACTACCATCGGAGTTGCTGCCGCAGTTCCCGAACCTGCTCCAATGCCCCTGCTGAAACGTCGTCAGAGTGACCAGCGATCACAAATGTTGTCGAGTAGGGAAGAAGACACTCAAACTCTGTTGATAGGCTGATTGAAGGATACCGGACACCGTAAGACGGTGAGACCCAATTTGTACCGATCTGGAATGGCCTGGACGCGTCGCAGTTGGCAAAGATGAGGCGGGCACTTGAGTCAATCGGCTTGAGGTGGATCGAATGATGCTCACGCGCTTCAATTCTCATATTGTCGATGTGAAAATTGAACTGCAAGCGATGACTCGCCTTTCCGCACAATTCGTCGTGAATCAATATGATTTGCCGAATCTTGCAGAGATAGATTGATCGCCGATGTACCACTGGATCGTCCAGTCGCCCATAGCAGTCGTGTTCAGCAACAACCAGATCGAATTCGCTATTGCTTTGCCAATCGAGAATCTTCGGAGTCCCGTCACTGCGCAGCAGGAACAGCAATCCCCGCACCATGCGATTTTGTTCGCTGTTATCGACGACGACAGTGTTATGATTTCGCGTCGAACGATATTGGTTTCGTACGTCCTCGTCCACCGTGTACTCAAAAGATCCCGGGTCTATAAATACTTGGCTACCCTTGTAGGCAAGGGTAAACGCAAGCAGGTCGTTGTGCTTATGGTTGCCGAGTCCTGCCGTGCCGACCGGATTAGCGAAGAAGTTCATTGTGAAATCACGCGACCGAAGCTGACAAATGCCCGACTCTTCCAAATGAACCGAAGTCCATGTTCTTGGTACTGCCGCTGCATGATCCGGTTCAGCTATGCCGAAGCAGAGGCGCTCCGGCGTCGTCGCCGCGATAGCAGGACCTGCAGCGGGTAACATCGACGCACCGAGATCAATGATGTCGCGATAATCTCTGCCACTGCGCCAGAACAACTTGAGAATCCGGCCGTCATCGTTGTCACCGAAATTGTCCACCAGTCCGTCGGCGCCGGTAAATCGCGCGAGATTTGTCAACATCATTGCCAACTTACTACGGTATTGTTCGGAAAAATGGAAATCGCTCCTTATTGACAGCAACTGCGCCATCAAGCAGATCTCTGTCACCAGACCGTGATAGGGCTGGGAAGACTCATAGTCTAAGCCATCACGGTTCACTTGCAGTAACATCTCCTTCTCCAACTCACAAGTCGCAAACCGTCGCCAGTTGTTGGGCCGATTTGCTCCGCTGAACAGTTCACCGACGAACAACAATCCCAGTAGGTTGGTGAGATAGTGATTCGTGTTATGACCATCGCCGGTTACTTCGAGATTTTCGTAGATCGACTTACCGCCTTTATATAGTTCAATCGTCAGGAACTTGGTAAAGTCATCGCTAAACTTATGTCGAAGCGCAAAGGTCTGGTACGCAATCAGCCAGTTAATACAGCGAATCGCCGTATCCATCGGACATGACCAGTTGACCGTCTGTAAGTATTCATTGTCTTCGGCCCACGAAACAACCTGATTTACGAATTCGTTGGGATACGACTCATCGTCGCCTTTGAGATAAACAAGTGCCATCGGCAGGAAGTGATTGCAGCGCGACAATTCCCACGGAGTTTTGACATCAGAATTGTCATTGAGATTCACCAGCTTCTGAAGTCGATAGTCGCGCTTGTCCCAGCTCTTGCCGCTCTTGAAATCGGTCGTCCAGTCGATCCGCGGTCCGAGGTCGACCAAGCCCGACCCGAGCAGGTCAAATCGATGTCGCAGTGCATTCTGCGCAACTTCGCTCATGCGCAGCCAGTCTGTCGGATTATTTTTTTCAATGCGGTTGAGCATTTTGGGATCGGATAAACCGGAAAGGATTTGCGGCATCCGGTTGAGGGCAGCGGAGAGATTCTCGGGGCCGATCTCACGTATTAATTCTTCGTCATCAACCCGCCGTTGGGGAACGAAAGCGCGAACGATCTTGAGCTTGCGAATGACCTTGAAGCCGATTCGTTTGACCAAAGCCGTTTCCATCATCGTCGCTCCTCGTCTCCTGTGTGGTCGCGTTTAGGGCGATTCCGCCGTCGGTTGCATCTTGGCGCGAGAATGCATGGCGTCAGCCGGCAACAGCTTAGCAAGATTCTGCTCATACATTTCAGTGGCGCCTGCATAGTCTTCACTTCTACCGATGTCGAGCCAAATTCCGTTAAAGGGAAAGGTCTGAATCTTTCCGCCACTATCGAGCAGTTTGTGTACCAGATCGGGGAAATCAAAGCGTTCTTCTATCGGTATGTATGGCAGCACCGTCGGCGATATGACATAGATGCCCATGCTGACCCTGAAAGAGTATTCCGGCTTCTCGATGTAGTTATTCAATCGTTGATTACCGTCAGTCTCGAGCACCCCCAGGTCAATCTTGACCTGCTTATTGTAGGCCGCGATTGTGATTTCTGCATTGGAGTCCAGATGTCTTCGATATAATTCTGAAAAGTTGAGGTCAGTAAGAATGTCGCCGTTAAGTACAATCAATGGCTCGGTAAACTGCGTCAATTTTGCCAACGGACCGGCCGTGCCAAGCGGCTGTTCTTCCCGGAGGTAGCTGATGTTCACGCCCCAATTCGACCCGTCACCAAAATACGCCTCGATGAGCTGATGCAAATAACCAACCGCGAAGGTAATCTCGCGCACGCCGTGGTGCCGCAGTTGTCGCACCAGTGTTTCGGCGATCGGATAGTTCCCAACCGGCATCAGCGGCTTTGGTAAGACCGTCGTATAGGGACGCAGCCGCGTTCCCACTCCGCCGGCCAAAATCACCGCTCTCATACCTGCGCCTTCTTTCGCAGCGTTATCCGACTTCTCACCATTGCGACTCTCGTTCCGATATCACCGCGTATCTTCTCCATTTGCTGCAAATCCTCACGCGACATGTAGCTGCGGACATAGTTGCCGAATACGACTGCGCCGCACGAAACGAGAAGTGCCGCAAGTGTAATCTGCATTATGTTGGACAGTCTCCGTGGACCGGATTTCTCCATTGGCACCACGGGAGTATCGAGAACAGCCACCACCGGCTTCTTGCGTTTGGCTTCGATTGTTGCCATTTCCAATTGTTGAGTTAAGAGGGCGTAGACCTCGCCGACCTCCGCAACTTTTCTGACCAATCGTTCGTGCTCAAGCTGTAATTCGGGCGAAGATCCCATATAGTAGTTGCGATTTTGCTCGCGGTACTGCAGGAGTGAATCTTCAGCGCTCTGCAACCGTGCTTCGGTTTCCAATAGCCGTCCCTGAACAAATGAGCGATTTTCATCGAGACGGGCAAATCGCTCGCTTGAACAGAATTGATCAAGCTGGCGGATATATTCAGCGGCAACAAACTGGGCGAATTCCGCATTCGTCCATTCAAATTCCACCGACACGATTCCGGTGTTCTTGTCTTTACCGATTTTCGATTTCGCTGCGAGTACCTTCATCGCTTTCACCGGATTCGCAGAAACGACCTCGCCAACAGTTGAGCCTTCGACTTCAGCGGAAATTTCCGCAGGCAGTCTTGTCCCGAGAACGCGGCTCCGGACGACGTCGGATTCCAGGATGTCGGGGAAAAGTTGCGACGATGCTGTTGGGTCGGCATCGGTTCTCATCAGGTCAAGCGCAGGTATGGCGCCTGCCAGTGAGCCAAGCGCACTTCCGCTGCTCTGATTCCCCGTAGGCAATAAAGTACCGGTTGATGTGTAGTAATTCGGCTCACTAAAGTTGACAATCGCGGCCGCAACGAAAACGGCCGTTGTGAACCAGAAAATTCGCCAACGATGGGCAAGCAACAGGCGCGGGATCTTGGTTATTTCCGTCTGCGCCGATGATGAATTACCGAGTAAACGCTCCATTGACCTCCATGTCACGCCATACGAGTGCAAATCAGGTGCCGTTTTGTTTCAAAATTGAATGACTATTGCAGCCCAACGACTTAGCAAAGCGCTTCGATGCAAGTTTGCACCACTCGCAGTTCTGAGTGGAAAACTGTTCCGAGTTCGATGGAAGAGAATTCTAACGAGGAGTCTGCGTTTTCCGCAGCGATGGATACTTCTTGCCGACCCAGCTATGTACCAACAGCACTGATGCTCCGCACATCGCACCAACTATTGCCCCGACAATCACGTCAAGCGGATAGTGCACACCAACTGCGATCCGCGAGTAACTCACAATGACAGCAAACGCCACAAGGAACCACACAGCCCGCGGATAATGGAATGACAGGTAGACAGCCAGCGATACTGAATTTGCAGCATGCGATGAGGGGAATGACAATCCTTGTGAGCAATCAACCAGCAAATGTACCGGCTCAATGACATGACAGGGCCGGATGCGCTCTACCAGCGGCTTGATCAACCCTGATGTTAACTGGTCAGCCAGCGCAACCACGAGAATACAACCGAGTGCCGTTATCCGTCCTTGCTTCTTTCCGAATATCAACAGCCACAGCAGGATCAAAACGAAAACGCCGCGTAGAAACCAATGGTTGGTCGCTATCGGCATAACAGCGTCGAACACCGGGTTTGCCAGATCGCTGTTCACAAACACAAAGAGCGCAGAATCAACGCTAATGAGCCAATCAAGCATGAGGAGCCTCGGTAATCACAGCCGTAATCTTGCCGTGTGAGCGATCGAGCAGTGTCGCGGCAAATTCACTATAGCGTGAAAGCCTTATCGCGCTCTTCAGTTCAACCTCTTCAGCGTATGTCGTCTCAAGTGTCCGCAGTTCAAAATCTGATAGTGTCTTCATCACAATCGAAGTCAGATCGTGCGCAAATCTGATTCTGAACGGCTGCATGATCAACCTTTCGATCACTTTCGCTTGTCCAAGCGCCTCATCTGCCGACTGCCGATAGGCCCGCGCCAATCCGCCCGTCCCCAACTTTATTCCGCCGAAGTAGCGGGTCACAACGACCAGCACATCGGTCACATTGCGAGAAAGGATGGCATCATGAATCGGTCGTCCGGCAGTGCCGCTTGGCTCGCCATCGTCCGAGTATCGAAATTCTTGTTTCGCCTCTAATCCGACTTGATAGGCAAAGCAATTGTGTGTGGCATCGTAATATTGGCTGCGAATTTCCTCATACTCGTCTTCGGCGAGTTGTCGAGAAGTAACTGGCACGACGGTACCAATAAAACGCGAGCGCTCAATTCTGATCTCTGTGGAATACTTTGACTCAATCGTCCAGAAGGAATCTATCAACATGCACGCTCATTGTCGAAAGGTCCGGCGCTACACCATATAGCGCAAAACCATTTTCCAGTCATCAGGATTCTTCAATTCGACGGCACCCAGTTTGTTGGAGGCGGCGCCTTCCAAATTTGGATTGAAGCAGGTAAACAGTGACTTGCCCTGACTTTCAGTTTCAATCATTGCACTCACGGTCCCGCCGGTTCCCGAAGAAATCTCCACCACAATAACCGATTTCGACATCCCGACAATGATCCGATTGCGCGCCAGCAGGCGTCCCGGTTCGACCGTAGTTTCCGGAGGATACTCTGAAATCAATAGCCCGCGCTCAACGATCGACTGCGCCAACGGTTCATTCTCGGATGGGTAAATTTCATCGAATCCACAGCCCAATACGGCAATCGTCTTCCCGTCCGACTTGAGTACTCCGATATGTGCACCGCTATCGATGCCGCGGGCAAGCCCCGATACCACCACCGTTCCGGTGGCGCCAATCGCCGCACCTAATCGGACGCTCTCGGCGATGCCTTCAGCAGACGCTTCATGTGAACCGACAATCGCCACGCAATTGTCGCGGCATACCTCAAGATTTCCGCGGTAATACAGGACGGGCGGCGGATCAGGCTGTTCCAACAGCGATTCTGGGAAAAAAGGGTCGCAGATCGTTGTTACCCGGATCCCGCGTGATTCGTAATCCCCAAGTCGATCACGGATTAGTTCGGCATTCTGAATGCTGGTGCGTATTTGCTCTTCTTTCTCGGGGCTCATTCGCGGCAGCGCGGCGATCTCTCCCGGTTCCGAGTCAAATATCCCCTGAGGAGTTGCGAAGTGTTGAATCAACTGCTGGAACGTCCGTGCTCCTACGCCGCCATATTCGCGCAATGCCACAACTGCAACATCAAGTTCGGAATAGCTGATTTTCATCCTCCGTGATAATGCCCTGACCACACCGTTCAATCGGGAAAGTCATCCATCGAACTTAGTCTAGATTGTCGGTTCTGTCAAGCCGCCAGGCTGTCCCGCGCCGATAATTAACCTTGATTTTGGCCGAGCTGTGTACGTTATTTGTCCACTTTGCGGAGCAAGATCGAATGAAAAGATACGACGTTTATGCCATCGGGAATGCCCTTGTGGATTTCCTCACCTTTGTCGATGACCAATTCCTGATCGATAAGGGAATTCGCAAGGGACTGATGACATTGGTCGATCAACCGGCGGAAAAAACGCTCGAGGGTCTTGACCATCGTGACATCGTTCGATGCAGCGGCGGATCGGCCGCCAATACTATCGTCGGTCTCGCTCTTCTCGGCGGCAAAGGCTGTTTCACCGGCAAAGTCGGCGATGACGATCTTGGCAAATTCTACGGTGCCAATCTTCAGGATGCCGGCGTCGAGTTCTTTGTCAATCCTGACTCCAAGCCCACCGGCTCGTGCGTCTCGTTGGTCTCGCCCGACGCCGAACGCTCGATGCTGACCTATCTTGGCGCCTCAACACAGCTAAGCGACATCGATGTCCATCAGGATGCGCTTCGCGAGTCACAATTCCTTTATGTTGAGGGTTACCTCTGGGATTCGCCGCCTGCTCGCGCTGCCGCCATCCACGCCATGGAATGGGCAAAGCGAAACGATGTACGCGTCGCCTTCACGTTCAGCGACCCCTGGTTGGTTGAGCGATTTCGCGACGACTTCACCCGGCTTCTCGACACCTACATTGATGTGTTGTTTTTGAACGAACGTGAGGCAGGCGAGATTACCGGTTATGAAGACCCGCTCATGGCTTCCAAGCAACTCGCCAAGAAAGTGAAGCAGCTCTGTCTTACCCGCGGCGAAGAAGGCGCCATCATCGCCAGCAACGGTCGTCTCCGCTCAACACCGCGACTGACGATTCCGAAAGTTGTCGACACCACTGGAGCTGGAGACTTGTATGCTGCCGGCGTTCTGCGTGGCCTAAGTCTCGGATTCGACCTGTCGACTTCTTCGATGATTGGCGCGCGCGTTGCCGCGGCCATCGTTGAAAAAGTTGGCGCACGCCTAACAGCAGCCGATTTGCACTAACTTGAATTGGTTCGGAAACGGACTCAAAAGGAAGGCTAATGCAGCATCACGACAGAAAGTGCCGTCTCATCGCCGGCAATGGTGGCCAACGATTCAACTCGTTTGATCTTCAGCCTTTTCGCCGCATAAGTTATCGCCGACAGTGGTGCCGTACTGGGAAGTTGTGCATTGCGCAGCCTGTCATAAAGTGTGCGCCACTCCAACTTCGCCGCGGCGTCGATTATCGCGTCCGTCTTGTCAGTACCAACGCTGGATTCGAATAACAATTCGGAACAGCCAACAACCAGCGTCTTCTGCGGATCAGCCGCCGCCGACAGGACTTCACCGACAGCCACCACATTTGATTCGTCCTCGCTTCCCATAACGATTGGGACAAAGCGAAAATCCCCCAATAGCCTTTGCAGGAACGGCAGCACCATCTCGATGGCATATTCCGCATCCTTGCCGCCGGTGTGACCCGATCCCGAAAAAACCACGCGCGGATGGCTGTTCGCCATCTTCTCTGCCATCGGCAGGTCGACAAACACTCTGCCCAGCGGCGTATCATACGCTCCACCAAGGTAGACTGATGTATAATCAAAGAAGCTCTGTTGGGCCGATGCGATCAAGATTACGCTAGCATACTTCTTGTGATTCAAGGCCCGGATGGCACCCAGTTCGCCAACGTTGAACAGGCTATTGTATGTGCAAGATGTGACAATGGCCCCGATCTCGCCTTTGACCGACATCGGTCTGGTCGTGTCCGCGATTCTCTTGTCAATTAGGACGCCAAGTTCTGCTGGATCAGTCGGATATGTTTCTCCGGCAAAACTCGGACGGCGAACCAGTTCCGGCTTCTGTAAAGCAACTTCCATAGTGGCAGGATGGTACGGACTAAGTGCATCCTGAAGCAAGTGAAATTGCGTTTCTTCTGGCCAAAGTTCTCGCGCTGGCAATGCGAGAGAAAAGCCTTGACATCACTCCTTCATTATTATATAGAAGTACCTGATCGCGGGGTGGAGCAGTCCGGTAGCTCGTCGGGCTCATAACCCGAAGGTCGTAGGTTCAAATCCTACCCCCGCTACCAAACTTAAGCCCTTGAAGCCCAATACCTTCAGGGGCTTTATCATAGACTGTGGAGTCTTTGTTGGCGGGTTCTTCTAACAATCTTCTAACAGAATTGCCGAAAATTGTTTGATCTAACCTCCGCGCTGCCTCTTTGTGCGTGCCGGGGAAGAGATGTCCATACCGGTCCAGCGTGGTTTTTGCGGAACTGTGTCCCAGCTGTGACTGCACGAACTTGATGTCCTCTCCCTGCGCGATCAAGAGTGACGCGTAGGTATGCCTCAG
>CAUJJY010000392.1 GCA_963205155.1 Candidatus Zixiibacteriota bacterium
CAGGTTGCCGGTATGCCCCATTGTGAGCAAATCGGCGCCATCATACTGGATTTTGATCTGCCGATAGTCGGCTCCCGGCTTCACAACAAAGTCATACTCCAACCTTCCATCGCTGGTTGAATAGTACTTCAAGTCGATCTGTGGGTACACTTCGTAGAAAACAACGGAAGAATAGCTCGGCACATTGGTGCGCCATTTTTCCGGGTCGTTTCCAATGAAGAAGTTTGATTTGCAGCTCAGTTCGTTTAGCTCGGTGACATTCGCCGAGCGGTTGCTTCCCACAATTGTCGTCCTGACGGAAATCTGCTCAACGGTGTCCCGTTCAGCATCCGGAGAATTACGGAATTTGCGCTTTTGTCGGCTTAACTCGTCGTTTGTTCCGGACGTGCCCACACGAACGAATTGATAGAATGTTCCTTCCGTTGTTAGCCAGACTATCATTCCCCTGCAATTTGCTTTGAAAAGGACGCGGCTATCCCATTGCCCGACATTCTTCGTAAAGTACACGGGCTGCGCGTTCATTCGCGACTCGGAATCCCCTTGAGCTCGAGCGCAGTTTGGAGTCAACGAGGTGAGAAGTAATGAGAGCAGTAGACTTGAGAGTATCGAACGCAACATAATGAGTGTCTCCCATCGGCTTTCTTAACAATCAAGTTCGCGAAAGCGTCGCGAATAGCCAACAGTTAAACATCGTTGTTTGAACTCGGCCGGCAATAAAAAAGGAGACTTGCGTCTCCTTTTGGGGAATACCGTTGTGGTTGAAATCGGTTTACGGACAGCTCGAGCACGGTGCTGGGCCACCGCCGAAGATGTAGTTGATCATATAGACTGCGTCGGAGATCGTGATACTTCCGCTGCAATCGGCATCACCGGAGAGAAGCGGATTTGGCGCCGGACCTCCTGCAAAGATGTAGTTAATTAAGTACACGGCATCGGAGATTGTGATCGTGCCGCTGCCGTCAGCGTCGCCACAAAGGTAGGCAACGGCGCTGAAATCCTGTTGAAAGCCCTGAATGAGACGATAATTCGTCGACGCTCCTATACCGGCAGCAGTCTGGCCGACCGTGCTTGACAGCTTGTAGCTGGTGGAGGAGCCGTCGGTCGTGCCGCCGCCGGCGATGACTTGCCACTTGATCTGTTCGCCGGCTTTAGCTTCGTTGCCTTCGGAAGTCACTGTCGACGTCGTCAGAAACATAGTCAGAAGAAGAACAGCGATCATGGTTAGTTTTTTCATGGCGATGTCCTCTTATCGTCCAGCACTTGGCTGATTAGCGCTATGCTTGGTCGTCTTTTCCAGCGCTTCCAAACGCGCAGTCAGTTTCTCGTTCTGCAACTTCAACTCCTTGATCGCCTCAATCAGCAGCGGTGTCAGGCGGCTGTAGTCGACGGTGTAGAAGCCGTCCGGCTGGCAGGTGACGGCTTCGGGAAGGACTTCCATGACATGCTGTGCTACGACACCCACCTGCCGTTCATGACTGAAGCGGTAGTCGGGAAATTCATCGGTTCGCCATGAGTAACGCACACCGCTTAAGCGATCTACTTTGATCAACGCATTTTCGATTGGCTCGATGTCTTTCTTAAAAGCGCCATCGGAGCAGGCACCGATGGTGCCGGTGTAGCAGATATTGCCGACGACGTGGAGTGCCTGGGATGGGGCATCCGTTCCGATACCGACGCGAGCGGTTAGCATGTTGCTGTAAAGAGAAATTGGTGGTGTCACTGTTGGACCGCCTCCCGGTCCGACGACTTCGATTCTGCTTTCAGTTGTCGAGGAGTAGCACCGGACCACCGGGCCAGTGGCTTTCAGCGCGGTTCCCGGACCCAAAAGCAGCTCACCGGCACCCATTGCCGATGAGAGACTAACTAATTGAGAGTTGGGACCGCCCAATGACGAGGCGTGCATGGCAAGTGTCGCCGAATTCGTTGATCCGAACACAGTGGCCATATCGAGGAGTACGCTGGGAGTTTCAGTCTGCGGATTATAGAGTTTCATCGAAAATCCCGGGATGAAGGGACTCGGTTCGACGCCCATTACCTGTCCCGCTTGATTGAAGAAGCTCATACTGGGACCGGAGGCGCTCGTCGCATCTAAATTGAACAGCACTCCCGGAGGCTCTGGTTGCGGGTCAAACATCACCAAGGATCCGCCTCGCGTGGTATTGCCGCTAAGTTGGAGCACCGGACCTCCGGGCGCCTTGCCCCGATGTGCACTGTACATGATGATGTTGCCGCCATCGGCAGGATTCGCTTGCAAGTGCATCATTATGCCGGGTGGCTCCGGTTGCGGATCAAAAAAGTAGATCTCCGGACCCTGGGTAGCAGATGTGCGCATTTCAAACATCTTTCCAGGAGGTTCCGGCTGTGGGTCGAACATCTTGAACGCGGCAGCCTGATAGGCTCGGCTGGTCGGATCAAGCTCAAGTTCGAACGAGATTCCGGTACTTCCGGTTGACTTTTTCAGTTCGAGTGTACCCTCGCCGGTTTCCACGTCTCCACTCACGCTCCCGGCAACTACGGCAAATGGCGCACTGCTTAGTTGTGTTCGCGGTACGATTTCGGCATCGGAACCGACTTTGACACCGAGGTAGCGGGTGACTTCTCCTGTTCCAACAAAGAGGCCTTCGGGAAATGCGACGGTTGAGCCGAGTAGATATGTAAACAATCCGTCTGTCACACGAACAGTCTGCGGCCCGGAGGTCCAGAGCGGAACGCCAAGTGCATTATAGATGGTGAATATCATCGAATAATTAGCGTTCGGCACCGGATCACCGGAAGCTGTGGTAAGTCTTCCCTGATAGTTGATGACATTGGGAGCGTCTGCCAGCAATGGCAAGGTGCCGAAAAGGAGAATCCCAATCGCACAGATTGTGATGACCATAAGCGTTCGACAGTAAGACATACGATACCTCCTGCTGAATTGGACTATTAGAGTCAGTAATGAGAGTTCGTGGGACGATGGTTTTATTTTTCGCACGGACATCGCGAAATCGCGGCTGCTCATTAAAGTACGAGAAAGCACGAGACAAATCTCGAAAAGAAGACGGGACAGTATGATAATTCATTTCTTTAGTGTGCATCCGCGAATTGAGGAGCAATGGTGACGGTTATCGCAGGAATTTTCGGGATGACAATAACTAATGTCGATGTTTTTGTCCGATTGTCAAGAGCAAACTTGCCTGTTTTGTCCTGATTTGTGTTCGGCGTGACTTGGCAGGTACCAACCAGATTAGGTCGCCAAATCATCAGCGCAGAAGACAAAGAGGCGGTTGCGAAAACCGCCTCTTTAGGTCATTGAATACTTAGTTTGTGTTCTATCAGCAAGTCGCGCAAGGCGCCGGACCACCAGCAAAGATGTAGTTGATCATATAGACTGCGTCGGAGATTGTGACGGTGCCACTGCAGTCGGCATCACCGGCAGGCAACGGCATTGGGGAAGGTCCTCCGGAAAAGATGTAACTGATCAGATACACTGCGTCGGAGATTGTCACCGTAGTCGAGCCATCGGCGTCACCGCAGATGTAGTCGCAGACATCGCCGATTCCATCTTCGTCAGTGTCGAGCTGATTAGGATTGGCATTGTCGGGGCAGTTGTCGCACAAGTCGCCGTAGTTGTCATTGTCGGCGTCCTCTTGCCCGCTGTTGGCGATAAGCGGACAGTTGTCCACTGCGGCACAGACACCGTCGCTATCGACATCATTGAGCGGATCGTTGGGACAGGCATCGCAAGCATCGCCAATGCCGTCGCCGTCGGTGTCGAGCTGTGAGACGTTAGCGAAGTCGGGGCAATTGTCGCAGTTGCTGCCGATGGCATCGCCATCCGGATCGGTTGCCTCACACTCGTCAATAGTCAGGAACTGATCGGCTGGGACATTCGTAAGGATACGGGTGACGCCAGAGGGCCAGGTAGAAACAATCGAATCAACGATCGTGGCATCACCCAATCCAAACCAAGCATCCTCGCCATTTTGCACGCAGTAGCCGGCCTGGCTGGTCACTTCGCGCATTTGCCAGCGCGGAATCCCGCCGATGGTCGCTTTGATCTTGACACGCACACCGATTCCGGAGCGATTGCTGCGGGAGCCGACAAAGTTCATTGCGAGGAAGTGATTAGCATTGCCGCTGTTAAGGTACAATGCGTTGTTTTCGATCTCGCCGAAGCATTTTGCCAAGGCAAGGTCGAGGTCGCCATCTTGATCGATATCACCAAAGGCGCAACCGTAGGTCCAGCCCAAGTCCGAGCCGGCGGGATCACCGGTATCCTGCGTGAATGTACCGTCGCCATTGTTGTAATACAGGAAGTTGTTGACCGCACCAGCCGCGAAGGAGTTGCAGACATACAGGTCGAGATCGCCATCATTGTCGATGTCGACGAAGGTACTGCCGACGCCGAAACCTCCGGACGTGACTATCGGTCCTGTGGTGATTTTGGTGAACGTGCCGTCACCGTTATTCTGGAACAAGTCGTCGTTCTGTCCGCCTCCGTTAGAAACGAAGAGATCAAGGTCGAGATCATTGTCGTAGTCACCCCAGCTGGCGCCGAATGACTCATCAAGCTCGGTTACGAAGCTGCCAACGGTTACCGAGGTGAAGGTACCGTTGCCTTCGTTGCGGTAATAGTTGTTCTTCTGGTTGCCTTCGTTGGCGACATAGATGTCGAGATCGCCATCATTGTCGGCATCTCCCCAGGCGCCGATGCGGGATTTGAAACCATCAGTCGATTGTGAGCCGGTGAGAATCTTGGTGAAAGTGCCGTCGCCGTTATTGTGGAAGAGCGGATTCTGCAGCGGTGTAAAGCTGTTGCAGACGTACAAATCGAGATAACCATCCTCGTCATAGTCGGCCCAGCTTCCGGTTTCGGAATAGGTCCCGCCGGTGGCGACGGGTCCCGCAGTTATGCGAGTCCAGCTTCCATCACCATCATTGCTATACAGGTAGTTGACTTTGTTCCACCAGGTCGCGACGAAGCAATCTTCATCACCATCATTGTCATAATCACCAAACGTCGCGCCGTCAAAGGAAGATATCGTTTCCGTGATGGTATCGCCGACGATCTTGGTGAAGTTACCGATGCCGTCGTTCCGGTAAAGGTAGTTTTTGGCACCGGCCTGCGGGCCGTTGGTGATAAACAAGTCCAGGTCGCCGTCGTTATCGTAATCGACGAAATTGGCGCTGCGCGAATCGCCGCCGTCGGTGACAACCGGCCCGGATATGACCGGAACGAATCCCGCCGAAGCGGGAGTAACTGCAAGCGCCAGCAGCACGATAACTGCGCACATCATCGGCAGCAGTTGGTTCACAATAGTTTTTCTTCTCATGACATTCCTCTGTTAGTTCGGCGTTAATCCGACCCGACAACAATGTGAGGAGATTGGTCGGGGTGGTCCTCTGCGTGTAGATTAACGAGGAATCGCTGATTTGGATACGGATTAGCCGTGAGTTGCCCTGATCGTGCAGTGAAGAGGACGAATGCTGCAGTAGAGTGCCAGGAGTCTAGCGTCCGGAGAGGATCCGCACCACAGCGTCATGGTAGGTGCGGCTCGATTTCAGCTTCGTTCCATTGGCAAGGATAACGAAGTACTCGCCGCGAAAATGGGATTTGAGTTCTTTCACTTTTTCGATGTTCACGATCGTCGAGCGGTGAATCCGAACGAATTTAGCCGGATCGAGTTGCTGTTCCAGATGCGAGAGAGTTTCGCGAATCAGGTGCGACTGTTTGCCGACGTGCAACTTGGCATAGTAGTCTTCAGCTTCAATCCAGTCGACTTCGGCGGCATCCACGAAATGGAGCCGGTCGCCGGTCTTGAGCGTGAAGCGGTTCAGGTAGCTGCTCCGAGTTGACATTGCCGCTACTGAACTCAAATCGGTATTCAACAACTCCACGAGGCGTTGAGAAATCTGCGCTACTTCCTGTTCGTTGAGACGCTTTTTAATTCTGGTGATGGTCGCAGCAAAGCGCACCGGATTGACCGGCTTGAGAATGTAATCAAGCGCATGTGCTTCAAAGGCGTCGATGGCGAATTTGTCGAAAGCGGTCACGAACACGACCAGCGGTAGTTTGTCTTCGCGAATGGCCTTCAGCACACCGAAGCCGTCGAGCTCCGGCATCTGGACATCAAGGAATACCAGGTCAGGATGGAGCTTCTTAATTGCCGATACCGCTTCTCTGCCGTTCTCACATTCGCCAACAATCTCGAATTGCTTGTCGGCGGCGAGCAACAGGCGAATACCGTCGCGGGCTAACGGTTCGTCATCAATGATCAGCGTGCGGATGGCAGTCATCGCTCAATCAGCCTTGATTTCCATGGGTATTTCAATCAGCGCCGTCACACCGGCCGTGTCATTATTGCGAATTTCAAATCGGTGGTTGTCGCCATAGAGGTGTCGGAGACGACTGCGGGCGTTGCTGATCCCGACACCTTCCGTGAACGCCTTTCCGTCGATACCTACACCGTCGTCGATTACCTGTAATTGTAGAATGTCCGTCAGACGTCGTGCTGTCACTCGCACCTTGCCGGAATCAGCCTTTTTGGCGACTCCGTGGCGAATTGCATTCTCAACCAGGAGTTGAAGCACGAAACTGGGCATCGGCGTCGATAGAAACTCGCCGGGGACTTCGAAAGTGACCTCAAGCCGCTCGCCATAACGAACCTGCTCGATGGCAACGTAACGGCGGACAAACTCGAGTTCTTCTTCAAGAGTTACTAATTGCGCGTTTTCTTTGCGCAAGACCTGACGCAGGAGGTCACTCAAGTCATTGAGCACCTTGTTCGCCAGCGTGATTTCGCCCTTTTGCATCAGGACGGAAATTGAGTTGAGAGTGTTAAACAGGAAGTGCGGTTGGAGTTGTTGCTTGAGGGCGTCGAGCCGAGCCGTGGTGAGTTCGCTTTCGAGCTTGGATTCCCGCACGGCACGTTCGCTGGATTGGCGTTGATAGTCGATGGCATAACTGACGCCGAGAATTACGAAATACACCGTCAGTTGTGAGAGCAAGCGGCCAAATACCGTCGGAACAATCTGCCCGCTGATGTAGGTCCAGTTCATCGGTTCTGCATAGACCAGTATGGAGAAGAAGACTGCCAGCGAGATTTGGAAAATCGAAAGAGCCAGTCCAAAGGAGAAATGCAGTATTGCCGGCTTGAGCCAATTTGCGCGTTCGATCAAGTACTTGCGACCGAGCCAGACAATCAATGGAGTCAGCGCTGCCCAGATATACCAGCCCAGCGAGAAGTCGAGCAGCCACTTCCAGAGGACCGTTTCCCGCTGGAGTTGCAGCATGCGGGTATGCGTCAACAACGCCGACATGATTGCTGGCAGGGTGAAAACTGCGATCAGGATGAGCCATGTGGACGGGCGGAGCTTCTTCTTGATCGGTGAAGTCGACATTTCAGAGTTGGGCATGTAGTAATTAACGGCTATCGTACGGATTTGACGAAGAGAATTTTGGGCCAGAAACAAATTGAGAGGAGACTTTGGTCTCCTCTCGATCTATACGCACTAGTGCGTTTTCTCTATGGACAAGCCGCACACGGTACGGAGCCACTGGAGAAGATGTAGTTAATCAAATAAACCGCATCGGAGATTGTCACGGCATCACTGCAATCGACGTCACCGGCGAGCAGCGGGTTTGGGGCCGGACCGCCGGAAAAAATGTAATTGATGAGATACACTGCATCCGAAATCGTAACCGAGTTCGAGCCGTCGGTGTCGCCGCAGAAAGCGCTGACGACCGAATAAATTTGCAATCCTCCAGTTTGACAAGCAACATAAAGGATCTCGCCGACAACAAAGACCCCATAGGGAAGATCAAAAATGGGGACTTGCCCAGCCAATTGCGGGTTCGAGGCGTCAGTAACGCTATAAACGAAGAGGCCTTGTGTGAGATCGGTAACGCAAGCATAATCATTGGAGAGCGCGATATCGGTCGGAGTCTCGTTTCCGTCGACGTTTGAAAGCTGGATGGGATAATTTGGATTGGAAATGTCGAGGATATGCAGACCACTGGTAAGATTGACCATGTACAGCAGATTGTCGCGACACTCAAGAGCACGCGTACCATACTCTGTGGAAAACTGACCGAGTGGTACCGCCAATTGTGGATTTGAAACATCACAGATATCAAGACTGTAGTCATTAGCAACCAAAAGGTTACTGCCTGCCGATGCCACTTCATAAGACCAACCATATGGACAGGTACCGATGGCTATCGGGTTCGAAGGATCGGTAATATCAAGGATGACATTGGGAGCATTCCACTGGGCGGTAAAAAGCCGATTGCCGGAGACTGCAAATGCCGTAGTGGCACCTGGCAGCAAAACAGTTCGTACATATTGCGGCGCGGCCGGAATCGCGACGTCAATTACCACCAGTCCCTCATATTGGGCGGCTATGTAGGCATAACCATTCGCGACTGCGATTCCCATGGTGAAAGGTGTCTCGCTGCGGTCGTAGCTTCCCACCAAGACAATATTGGTCGGATCAGAAACGTCTATAATCCGCAAACATGATCCGACACCTGTCGTATAGGCAAAGTTTTCGACAACCTTGACTTCTAAACAGCTTGCACCGGACATTTCGAGTGAGTCAAGTAATGTAATGCGCGCCAATTCCCTGGCAATGCCGGTTTGGACATTTCCAAATAGAATAGCGAACGCAATGACTAGCATCGCCAGCTTTTGCCAATGTTTCATAGGACCTCCCAAAAGTAAGAGTCACCGTGGTCGAGTCGCTCGGCTTGTTGTTTTTAAAATGAATTCGTATTTAATAATAATAGACTCAAGACA
>CAUJJY010000393.1 GCA_963205155.1 Candidatus Zixiibacteriota bacterium
CCGGATGCCTCCATCTATTATGGTGGATCATTCTTCAACAACAATGACCTGGCCGGTAGATGGGAAAACATGATGTCCTACGAGTTGGTGGACTACATCGACGCCGAAGACCAGAGCAGAATCCGCTCAATCGTCAGCAAAGAGTCCCGCGCTATTGGTGGGCACTCTTCCGGCGGATACGGCGCAGTTCGAATTGCAATGAAGTATCCCGACCTATATAACTCCGTTTCGGCAATCGACGCCCCCCTCGCCTTCGAAGAAGGCAACATGGCACAGTTGTTTGAAAGTTACCTTGACGAATCAGATATCACTACCGAAGCCCAGTTCTTTGATACCGATACCACCGGGTTCCGTGTGAACAAACAGCAATACAAGATGCTTCTCTATTCGATGGCGGCATCATTCTCGCCGGCTGCATATGACAACACCACCTTGTTCGGCCGCTTACAAATCGCGCTCCCCTTCGACTATCAGGGTACCGTTGATCAAACGGTATGGAATCAGTGGTTGACCAACGATCTTTATAGCTGGCTCGACAACGCCACCTATAGCGGCAATCTCAATGGTCAGAACCTCTACTTTGAGTCGTCAGACCATGACCAAAACCACTTCAACCTGCAGACCAGGGCGTTCGTGGAGAAATTGCACGATTTGAATATCGATCATCTGGATGCCACATTTACCAAATATCCTGGCGCTGATGCCCAATCGCGCACTTTCCTGTATGACCGCATTGCCGGAATTCTCAAGTTCCATAATCGACACTTGAAAGACCAGAACGGCAACTTCTAAGGCAATCACAATGCCGGGCTTAGGCTCGGCATTGTCGTTTAAGGTCCGAATATGAACGACCACATCTACGATCTAATCTCAATCGGTGCACATCCCGACGATGTCGAAGTCGGCACCGGCGGTGTCTTGCTCAAAATGTCACAGGCCGGCCACAAGACCGGAATCATCTATCTCACCCGCGGTGAGATGGGTACCGGCGGTACACCGGCGATTCGTGCCGACGAAGCCCTTAAAGCGGCCGAAATCCTCGGCGCCGATCTGCTCGAGACACTCGACTTCGGTGATACCAAAGTCATGGACACGCCGGAGAACCGTTATGTCGTCGCCGAATTGATTCGCAAGTATCGCCCGCGCATCCTCCTCGCTCCGTGGATTCGCGGCGGCCACGGCAAACGCGGATCTCATCCCGATCATCTCGCCGCCGGAAACATCGTGATGAACGCCTGTTACTATGCAACCTTTAAGAAACTCCCAATTACCGGTGAACCGTATACCGTTCCGGCGCTCTTTCACTACTTCCTCCCCATCGAGGAACACCCGACATTCGTGGTTGATATCACCGACCAGTTTGACGGATTTATCTCCGCGCTCAAAGCCCATGAATCGCAATTCCTTAATCCGGAAAAGGCCAAAACCCGCGACTACATCTGGACGCTCGAAAGTATGGCAAGAGCATACGGCAACATGATTGGCGTTAAGTACGGCCAGGGCTTCAAGATCGGTGAACCGCTCAAGATCAATAATATCTTTAACCTCATTCCTTAGAGCCACTTCCAGCCCGACCTATCGGCAAATCTCAAAATCTTCGGAAAAAAACGAAACCCTTGACAACCATCCGCAGTAAACTATATTAAATCTCATTTCGTTAACTGACGAAATGACGAAATAAGAACTCAACTCTACCAAGGAGTCTATATGGATACCAACAAACAGATCAAAGAAACCGTTAAGCAGCACTATGGCGAAATCGCCCGCTCCGGCGCATCATGCTGCTCGACCGGTGAAACCTCCTGCTGTGGCCCCGACTGCGGCGATATCACCAATCTCGCCCACGGCTACGATCTCAAGGAACTTGCCGCTCTCCCAGAAGGAGCCGATCTCGGACTCGGTTGTGGCAACCCGCTGGCATTGGTCGAGATCCAAAAAGGCTGGAAGGTCCTCGACCTTGGCTCCGGCGCCGGAATCGATGTCTTCATGGCCGCTAAACGAGTCGGCGAAACCGGCCACGTCACCGGACTCGACATGACTGATGAGATGCTTGACAAAGCCCGCGCCAACGCCGAAACCGGCGGCTTCAAGAACGTATCCTTCGTCAAAGGCGAAATTGAGACCATGCCTTTCGAAGACAATACCTTCGATCTGGTCATCTCCAACTGCGTCATCAATCTCGTGCCCGACAAAGCGCAAGCTTATCGCGAAATTCGGCGCGTCCTGAAGCCGGGCGGCCGTTTCGCCATTGCCGACATGGCCATCCGCGGCGACATGCCGACAGATGTCCGCAAATCTGCCGAAGCTTGGGCTGGATGCGTTGCTGGTGCGCTCGAACTTGAAGGATACCTCAAGACAATTCGCGAAGTCGGTTTTTCCAATGTCGACACAAAGTTCGTCAACGAATATGACTTCGCCCGCAGCGATGAGTTCGCCCTCCTTTCGGTTGGCTTGGTCGGCACCAAAATCTGACCCTAATAGCAGAAGGGCGGCCGTTTCCGGTCGCCCTCGCTTCAATCTGTAATGAGTTAAACCGCCTAAACGGCTCCGGCACGCACCTGATTGATGCGCGTGTTGAAGCGATCAAGTTCGCTCGCCGCGCGTGAGGCGAAATCCTGCTCCTTAGACGCAAAAATTACGCCGCGCGAAATGTTGATAATAACCAGACCATCTCCCAAAGTTCCATATTCGACCGCCTTATGAAGGTCGCCGCCCTGCGCACCAACACCGGGAATCAAAAACGGCAGCTTCGGCGCTTTAATCCTGATCTCCATAATCTGCTCGGGCTTGGAAGCACCAACGACCAAACCAAGATTCTCATTCCGGTTCCACGAGTTGACTTTGTCAACGACGTGCATATATAACGGCTTGCCGCCGCTCTCCAGATACTGGAAATCCTTGGCGCTTTCATTGGAAGTCAGGCAAAGAATGAATGCAAACGCGTTTTCATATTCAAGGAATGGCGCAATCGAGTCCCAACCCATGTATGGCGACAACGTTACGGCGTCGCCTTCAAGATCGTCAAAGATCGCTTCGGCGTATTTTTTGGCAGTGTTGTCAATATCGCCGCGCTTGGCATCGAGAATCACCGGCATCTCTTCCGGGATGTACATCAGTGTCCGTTTGAGCGTTTCCATACCGCGCGGTCCCATTGCCTCATAGAACGCCAGATTCGGCTTGTAGCAGCAGCACTTGTCCTTGGTAGCATCGATGATGGCTTTGTTGAATTCAAACACCGGATCAGCGCTGCTCATCAGGTGCTTCGGCATCTTCTCAAAATCCGAGTCAAGTCCGACGCACACCAAAGAATCGTTCTTTGCCTGGGCGTTGGTCACCTTCTCTATAAATGCGTTCATATCTTCACTGCCTTTCCAATTAGATCGTTCACATCCGCTATATTTCGCTGCTGTAGATATTCTGTCAGCCCGTCGATGGCTGTAATCGTGCAATCGGGCTGAATGAAATTCGCCGTACCAAATTGCACCGCCTTGGCGCCTGCCAACATGAACTCTACGACATCGCGATAATCCATGATCCCGCCGATTCCCACGATCGGGATCTTGACGGTATTATATACCTTCCATACGGCCTGAATTGCAACCGGTTTGATTGCCGGTCCCGACAATCCGCCGGTGACATTTGTCAGCTTAATCTTCCAAGTATACGGATCAATAGCCATCCCGTATAGAGTATTAATCAGCGCCAGCGCATCCGCGCCTGCTTCTTCGCAGGCTTTGGCTATCGGTTTGATGTCAGCTACATTCGGAGACAATTTCGGCATCAGCGGAAAATCACAGATCTTCCGCACCTTGCTGACCACCTCATAAGCTATCTCCGGTTTTGAAGAGAATTCCATCCCGTCGCCCTTGACATTGGGACACGAGATATTCAATTCAACCATATCGATCTCTTCGTGCCCGTTGAGCTTATCTACGACATAGATGAATTCATCAATATCAAACCCCGCGACATTGACTACGATCTTTGTGCCCAAACCGCGTAAGAACTGCAATTTGTCACGCACATAGGCATCGACTCCGACATTCGCCAGTCCGATAGCATTAAGCATCCCCGATGCCGTCTCCGCTGTGCGTGGCGGCCGGTGCCCTTTGCGTTCGTGCCTTGTGATCGATTTGGTGACGATCCCCCCCAAACGCGACAGGTCGATATATTCGTTGAATTCCTCGCCATAGCCGAATGTACCAGAGGCTGTCATTACCGGATTGGCGAACTCAACTCCGCCAATGTTCACTTTGAGGTTGGGTGAACTCATAGTTCCACCTCATTTGCCTCGAATACCGGACCTTCACGGCAAACTCGCAGGTACTTGTCTTCGCCTTCCTGCTTTACAACGCAGCCAAGACAGGTCCCCAAACCACAAGGCATGATCGACTCTAGTGAGAGATAGCAAGGTGTCGCATACTCCTTGGCCAGTCCCTGTATCGACTTGAGCATCCCTTCCGGACCACAAGCATAGATAACCGTCTTGTCCCCAGCCAGACCGCCGGCGAGTTTGGCTTTGAGCAAATCACTGACAAAACCCTTATGCCCGCGCGAACCATCATCGGTCGAAAGTGCCTGTTCAATCGGCAGTTGCGCAACCCGTTCGCCCATGACGCAGTCTTCAGCTTTGCCAAAACCCATGAGGAATTTGATCAGCTTCGGGTCATGTCCGTTTCGCAGGCACGTCTTGGCCAGCAGATAAATTGGCGGAATTCCTACACCACCGCCGACAAGGAGCAGCTGTTTTGACTTTTCAGGAATCGGGAAACCGTTCCCGAGCGGACCTAATAGATCGAGGACGTGTCCGGCCGCAACGCGCGATAAAATCGCCGAACCGCGTCCAAACACCTTGTAGAGCACGTCAACCGTGCCGTTCTGTTCGTCGTAATCAAAGATCGAAAAAGCACGCCGCAACAGCGGATCATTGCCTTCCGAAGTCGGTTTGATATGAAGAAACTCGCCCGGATGGGGAAATGTCTTGAGTTTTAGCTTAATGGAAAGAAGGTACGCGCCTGCCCCCAATGCCCGATTCTCCACCACCTCACACCGTCGAATTATGTCACGCTTCTCTATCGATACACCTCTGGCAGCTTAACTTCGTAGTTATATATAAAGTACTTTCCGCTTAGTTTCAAGGGCTCAATCTTCAATGTGTCAAAATAAGTTTCGAGCAACGCCTTTTCAACCTCGCGATCGATGGCGGTATTCTTGGAACCCTTCAGGAAGAAGACTTCGCTTACCTTCCCGTCGAATTCGATTTTGATTCTTAGTACGATACGCCCCTCGAATTTACTCGTTGACGCCTCAACCGGATAGACAAATTCGCCGGTCACGGAAGGAACGTCATCGATGAGCGGCCAAGTGTCTATCTCTTCCTTGAGTCGTTCCTCGTCTAACTGCGATTGCGTCAAGGTATCTACTTGTGCTGTCGTAACCGTGTCTTTCTTGTTGAGTGAATCCGCCTGCGCCGCCAGCCGTTGTTGCTGCTGCTGTTGTTGAAGCAGAGCCTGCTGTTGCTGTAGCTGGCGATTCGCTGCCTGTGCCGAACCGCTGGCAAGCCGCTGTGCTTCATCACCGATATCTGTTCCGATATATTTTTCTGCTAATCGCTGGAAGACGTAAATCATTGTTGAGTCAACATAGACCGTATCAACAGGCGGAGACTTGATCGCCAGCGAGTCCTTTACGGGTGATGCAGTCTTTATCGAGTCTTTCCCGGCTGTGACCAAAGTCGAGTCCG
>CAUJJY010000394.1 GCA_963205155.1 Candidatus Zixiibacteriota bacterium
TCGGCCGCAAATTCGCGTTGTTGGCGCAGGCCTTCTTGAGCCAGGGAGCATACCTGCACATCAAGAAGAACACCGCCGAATCTTCACCGCGTCAACTCTTCACTCGATTCAATGGCGAAAAAGTGATGAAGTCCTTCGCCACTGTCGCTCAAATCGACGAAAACTCGCGCGGCAGTTTGGTCTGGGATATCGATTCGGTCAAGAATTCATCCGGACTGCTCAACGGTACCCTCGATGTCATCGTCAAGAGCGGCAGTCATCTGAACTTGCTCCTAACCCAGCATCTCACCGCAGAGATCAACAGCGTCACCACGGTACGTGTCTATCTCGAGAAAGATGCCATGCTCGAATTGGCGACAATATCCTCCGGTGGACACGTCAACCAGATGGAAATCGATATCAAATTCGCCGGCTCCGGAGCGCAAGCGCTCGTCAACGGCGTTTATCTTGGCCGTGAAAAAGAGAATTTCAATCTGCTCACCCATCAGGACCACCAGATCGGGCACACCAATTCTGACCTGTTCTATATCGGTACCTTATCGGGTGAGTCGTCCTCCAACTATCTCGGCAAGATCACCATCGCCGCCGATGCCCAGCGCTCCGACGCGTATCAGAAGAATCGCAATTTGATTCTCAACAAAGGCTGCACCGTCAACAGCTCGCCGAAACTGGAAATCGGCGCCAATGACGTTCGTTGCACGCACGGCGCCACGACGGCAAAAGTTTCTGATCTGGAAACATTCTATCTGCGTTCACGCGGAATTGATTATCCTACTGCCAAGGTGTTGCTTGCCGATGGATTTATCTCCCAGGTGACGCCGCGTATCAAAGCACCGCTTCTTCAAAGCGGATTTGCACGTCGTCTCGAAGCGCTTCTTTACCACTGGGGCGGTTCGGACACCAGGAACTAAGAATGCTTTCCGGGCAAGGCTCGCCCTGTCCGGGTTGCACCAAGAAGGATTCATGCCGCTCGACATAGAGAAAATCAAATCTGACTTTCCGATCTTTCGGAATGCTCATCGCAATAACAAGCCGCTCGTCTATCTCGATTCCGCCGCCACCGCGCACAAACCGCAGTGCGTCATTGATGCCGAATCAAGATTTTACAGCGAAGACTACGGCACCGTCCGCCGCGGAATCTATTTCCTATCGGCAATGGCGACCGAAAAATACGAGTCGGTCCGCAAGCAAATCGCTGAATTCATCCAGGCCGGCTCCCCGGCGGAAATCGTCTATACCCGCGGCGCCACCGAGTCGATCAATCTCGTCGCACGCTGCTACGGTGAGAGTCAGCTCAAAGCCGGCGACGAAATCATCCTCTCCGAATTCGAGCACCACTCCAATATCGTCCCGTGGCTCATGTTGCGCGATCGCATCGGCGTCAAGCTGGTCTACGTACGCTCCACCCGCGATTGGCGCTTCGACATGGATGACTATGCCGATAAGCTTTCCGAACGCACGAAGATCGTCTCCATTACCGGCATGTCCAATGTCCTCGGCACAATGCCCGACCTCAAGGCCATTACCGCATTGGCGCATGCGAAAGGCGCCAAGGTCCACATCGACGGTGCCCAACTGGTGCCGCACATGGGCATCAATGTCAAATTCCTCGACTGCGACTTCTTGTCATTTTCCTCGCATAAGATGCTCGGCCCCACCGGTGTCGGCGTACTCTATATGAAGCGTGAACTCGGCGATATTATGTCCCCTTGGCAGGGTGGCGGCGACATGATTGAATATGTCCAGTTCGACGGCTTCACCACCAACGAACTGCCGTACAAATTCGAGGCCGGCACTCCCAACATGGCCGGCGTCATCGGTTTCGGCAAGGCCATCGAATACATCAACTCCGTCGGTCTGATCAACATAATGATGCACGAACGCGAAACGACCGAGTACGTACTCCGTCGCATGCTCGAAACCGAGGGCATTCAACTATATGGTCCGACCACAGCCGAAAATCGCGGCTCGGTGTTCTCCTTCAACTACAAGGACTTGCACTCCCACGACATCGGCTCGATGCTCGATTTCAACAACATCGCCATCCGTGCCGGACACCACTGCGCCCAGCCCTTGATGGGCAAGCTCGGTGTAATATCGACTGCGCGGGCCAGTTTTTACCTTTACAATTCCAAGGAAGATGTTAATATACTGATCGACGCACTGCAGCAATCGGAAAGGTTCTTGAAAAATGCAGTTAGATGACCTCTATCGCGAAGTGATTGTCGATCACTACAACCACCCGCGTAATTACGGCAAACCGGAAAAATGGGATATCCTCGTCGAAGGCAAGAATCCCGTCTGCGGCGATGAAATCAAGATCTACATTTCCGTCAAGGACGACATCGTCTCCGATGTCCACTTCGAAGGCAAAGGCTGCTCCATTTCTATCGCCTCTGCATCCGTCATGACCGAATCGCTCATCGGCAAGAATCTCGACGAAGCCAAACTCGCGCTCTCCGATTTCAATCAGATTCTGCGCGGTGAAGCCTGCGAGCGTTGCGAAGAACTCTCCGACACCGCCGCTTTCCAGGGTGTCACCAAATTCCCCGTCCGAATCAAATGCGCACTCCTCCCATGGAAGACCATCGAGAGCGCCATCAACGGCAACGGCAAAAGCTAACCACCTTCCGTCCTCCCCGCGAAAGTTCAGCAAAGCGAAGTCCCGCCTAAAGAGGGAAGGGCGTCCACCTCGGTGGGTCCACTTTGGTCGGACATTTCGTGCGCAGCAGTCGTTCACGCCTGCCGTGTTTTTCGACGTTGCGTCAGTTCTTGTCCCGGACGCCGAGATCTTCATAATGACTCAACTTCCAACCGTCCGGGATGTGAACTGACGCGATCCCCAATACGTGCGTCCGCGCCATCGGGGCTGCTGTAAAACCACTCCTTACCGCGCAGAACCCCCAATCCCCCCTTGACAAAAAGTCGCTCATTGGGTACATTATGATGATTCAACTCACATTCAAAACAGCTTCACAGTCCAAGTGAACTGTCGAGGGAAAATGAACACATCCCCGCCAAGTATGTTCCACGAAAGGTCAGGTTCTTTATGATCCGTACCATTTCAATTTTGGTGCTGGTTCTCTCAGCAATTGCTTATTCAGCAACAGTGCACGTTCCAGGCGATCAGCCGACGATTCAATCAGCGGTCAGTTTTGCTCAGGAAGGCGACACTGTCTTGGTTGCTCCCGGTGAATACGTCGAAAATATTTATGCGGAAGCCAAAGGCTTTGCCCTCATCTCCGAAGCCGGTGCCGCGACAACCACAATTCGTCCAGCCAACCCGGCTGCAAGAACCATCTATCTCCCGCAAAATCAGGGCCGCAATTTCATTCTGAAGGGCTTCACTCTTACCGGCTCGGATGCCTATGTTTGCGTTGAGGCATACAGCGGCATCAGCGGTATTTATGAAAATGTCTTCGAAGACAACGATAGCGAGGCTGGCGCACTCCTGGTTGGCCACGGTGGCGGAGCCATTCTGCACAATGTTTTCCGCAATAACCGCGGCTCCCACCAAGCCGGCGCTATGCAAGTCCCTTCATGGAAACCGATGTTGATCGCCGACAACATAATCACCGGAAACACTGCAACCTACGGCGCTGGAATCAACCTCCTCGGTGCGCGCTTCGCCGTCGTTCGCAATAACCTTATAATCGACAATCACGCCACCGAATACGGTGGCGGCATCTATCTCGCCAATAACGATGCCTACCGGAGCATCATCCACGATAACACCATCGTCAATTGCACTTCCGGTAATGACGGCGGTGGCGGCATCTGCTTTGGCGGATGTCCCGGTGACTCTGCCTATAACAACATCATTATCGACTGTGGTGGATATGGTATCTGGGCGGCAAACAGCTTCATGTGCTTCTTCGACTACAACTGCCTGTCCAACAATACTCCCGGCAATTATCAAGGCGTACCGACCGGCGCCAATGAATTGCTGGTCGATCCGCAATTTGTCGGCGGCATCCCCTTCAGCTATGAGTTGTTGCCCGCCTCTCCTTGCTTCGATGCCGGCAACCCCGACTCGCGCTACTTGGACCTTGCTGGAGGCCGCAATGATATCGGTGCCACCTTTGTTGGCATTCCGCATGTCCCAACCACCATTCGCGTTCCGCTCGACCAGCCGACCATTCAGAACGCAGTCTATGCCTCACGAAACGGCGATACCGTACTCGTGGCCGCTGGTGTCTACACGGAAAATATTCATGTCGTCGGCAGGGGAATCACCCTCATTTCTGAAGCCGGTCCTGCCTCAACCACGCTCCTGCCCACCGATGCGTCGCAACGAACGTTCTTCGTCGAGGACAATACCGGTCTCGAAACGGTACTCTCTGGATTCACCTTCAGTGGTTCAGACGCTTATTCCGCTGTCGAAATCTACCGTGGTGTGGGCCGAGTATACAACAACATCTTCGATGGCAACCTAAGCGAACAGGGTGCACTCGTCGTTGGCCACGGCGGTGGCTCCATCACAAACAATATCTTCCGCAACAACCACGGCTCGTACCAGGGCGGCGGTATGCAGGTCGCGAGTTGGAACCCCATGGTCATTGCTGATAATGTCCTTTATGGAAATACAGCTACCTATGGAGCCGCCATCAATCTGTTGGGCGGCGCTCACGCTACCGTCAGAAACAACCTGCTGGTTGATAACCATGCCATCTCCTATGGCGGCGGTATCTATCTGGCAAATAGCGACGCTGTGAACACCCTCATTCACGACAACACCATCGTCAACTGCAGCTCCGGCAATAACGGCGGCGGCGGCATCTGCTTCGGCGGCTGTGCCCTCGATTCGGCTTACAACAATATTATCGTCGGCTGTCAGGGCAACGGCATCTGGGCCGCAAACTCCCTCGAGTCATTCTTCGACTACAACTGTCTGTTAAACAATACGCCGGCAGATTACGAAGGCGTTCCAATCGGCATCAACGAGATTCACCTTGACCCGCTATTTGTCGGTGGCAATCCGTTCTCCTACCTGATTCAGCCCGCGTCGCCTTGTGTCGATGCCGGTAATCCTGAAGTCAGATTCAATGACACCAATGGCACGCGCAATGACATTGGAGCAAACCTTGCGTTTCTTTTCGTTGTCGATGAACCGGATACGCTTCGTGTCCCGCGGGACTATTCGACCATTCAGGCCGCTATTGACGCAGCTTCCGAAGGCGACATCGTCCTCGTCGCTCCCGGCGAATATGTCGAAAATCTTTATGCCAATTCCAAAGGCTTCCGCCTGATTTCCGAAGCCGGCGCCGCATCCACAATTATTCGACCGGCTGATCCCGATTTGCGTACCCTCTATCTGCCGGCCAACGTCGGTCATGTTTTCGAGCTGGCGGGCTTCACCTTCACCGGTTCCGATGCCTACGTTTGTGTCGAGTCATATAGTGGAATTTCCAACGTTCACGACAACATTTTCGAAGATAATGACGTCAGCGGAGGCGCTCTATTGCTCGGCCATGGTGGCGGCTCCATCGTCAATAATATCTTCAGCAACAACCGCGGCACCCAGCACGGTGGCGCTATGCAGGTTCCGAGCTGGCAGCCAATGCTCATCGAAGGCAACACCATTACCGGCAATACCGCCACTTGGGGAGCTGGTATCAACCTTCTTGGCGGTCGCTACGTTACCGTCCGCTACAACCTCATCGCCGACAACCACGCGACCTCTTATGGCGGCGGTATCTATCTGGCCAACGATGACGCCATCCACACCGTGATTCACAACAACACGATTGTGAATTGCAGTTCCGGAAATAATGGCGGCGGCGGCATCTGCTTCGGTGGTTGCACCCTCGACACAGCCTACAACAACATCATCGTCGGTTGCGAAGGCAACGGCATCTGGGCTGCCAACACCTGGGATTGCTTCTTTGACTACAACTGCCTTTTTAACAATTTGCCCGCCGACTACGAAGGCGTCCCAATCGGATCCGGCGAGATTTACGTCGATCCGCTCTTCGTGGGAGGTGTTCTGTTCAGCTTCGCTCTGACACCAGCATCTCCTTGCATCGATGCCGGCAATCCCGATCCAATGTTTAATGATCTCGACGGCTCGCGCAATGATATTGGAGCCTTCCCATTCACGGCGTATATGCCCGGTGACGCCGATGGAAATGGCTCGGTCAATGTCTCCGACGCCGTCTACGTCATTCTCTATATCTTTGCTAACGGACCGGTTCCGGTGCAGCCGGCAAGCGGGGACGTTAACTGCGATGGCTTCTCCAACATTTCAGATGTAGTTTACATAATTAATTACGTCTTTTTGGGCGGCCCGGTACCCTGCCAGAAATAGGTGGAAATCGAGTTTCTCTGACCAAATCCAGCGGGAAAAGGCAATCCTAAAGCCTTTTCCCGCTCTTGTTGTCGATGTTCCGCGCGCAACGTTTTCGCCCCGTCAATCCAATTGGCATTGACATAAAATGGATATTCAATATCATGCTATAGGTGTCTTTGAAAACAGCATGGAATTGGCCTGATGGTGGTCAGGTGAGGGCAAATGCGTCTATTCTCAAGACGTAATTATCGCGAAAGGACACGCTCCGTATGATTCGTACCATTTCCATTCTGGTGATGATTCTCTCATCTCTTGCTTATTCAGCAGTTGTGCACGTTCCAGGCGATCGGCCCACGATTCAATCAGCTGTCATCTCTGCCCAAGAAGGCGATACGGTCTTGGTTGCTCCCGGTGAATATGTCGAAAATGTCTACGCTAACGGTAAAGGCTTTGCCCTTATCTCCGAATCCGGTGCTGCAGTAACCACCATTCGTCCAGCCAACCCGGCTGCACGAACCATCTATCTCCCGCAGAATCAGGGCCGTAACTTCATTCTGAAGGGCTTCACATTTACCGGCTCGAATGCCTATATCTGCGTTGAGGCCTACAGCGGCATTAGCGGCATATATGATAATGTATTCGAAGACAACAATAATGACGCCGGTACCCTCGTGCTCGGTCATGGTGGTGGAGCTGTCCTGAACAACATTTTCAGGAACAACAGCAGTTCAGAGCAAGGTGGTGCAATGCAGGTGGCTTCCCGGATACCTATGTTGATCGCCGACAACATTGTCACCGGAAACACTGCCACCTACGGCGCCGGCATTTACTTGCCCGGAGCGCGTTGGGCCGTCGTTCGCAATAATCTCATCGTCGACAATCACGCGGCATCCTATGGTGGCGGCATTTATCTCGCCAACAGCGATGCCTTCTTTACTATTATTCACGACAATACCATCGTCAATTGCACTTCCGGCAATAACAGCGGCGGCGGCATTTGCTTCGGCGGATGTGAAGACGATTCTGCTTATAACAACATCATCGTCGGCTGCGGCGGATACGGTATCTGGGTGGCAAATACTTCGCGCTGTTACTTCGACTACAACTGTCTTTCCAACAATCTGCCTGGCAACTATCAAGGGGTACCGACTGGCACCAATGAACTGCTGATTGACCCGCAATTTGTCGGTGGCATGCCTTTCAGCTATGAACTGTCGCCTGCCTCGCCATGCATCGACGCCGGCAACCCCGACTCCCGTTACTTTGACCTTGCCGGTGGCCGAAATGATATCGGCGCTACATTCGTCGGCATTCCGCATATCCCTACAACTATTCGCGTTCCGCTAGACTTCCCGTCAATTCAATCCGCTGTCTATGCCTCGCGGAACGGCGACACGGTACTCGTTGCATCCGGTGTCTACACGGAGAACATCCATGTCGTCGGCAGGGGAATCACACTGGTCTCGGAATCCGGCCCAGATCTTACAACCATTACCCCGGAAGTTCCGTCGCTAATAAACCTGCGTTTCGAAGACAATACCGGATTGGAAACCGCTCTTAGAGGATTCACCATCTCCGGTTCTGACGCGTTATGTGCCGTGGAAATTTTCCGCGGAACCGCACTAGTTTCGGACAACATCTTTGATGGCAACCTTAGCGAACAAGGTGCACTTGTTGTTGTCCAAGGCGGTGGATTAATTACCAATAATATCTTCAGCAACAATCACGGTTCTTATCAGGGTGGCGGCATGCAGGTTGAAAGTTGGAATCCGATGCTCATCGCCGAGAACACCGTTTTTGGAAACACCGCCACTTATGGCGCCGGCATCAACCTACTCGGCGCAATCTACGCCGTCGTCCGCAATAACCTCATCGTTGATAATCACGCAGCATCATATGGCGGCGGCATCTATCTTGCAAATAGCTGGGCTCGGTACAACGTTATCCACAACAATACCATCGTCAATTGCAGTTCCGGAAATGGTGGCGGCGGTGGAATCTGTTTCGGTGGCTGTACCCTCGACACCGCTTACAACAACATCATTGTCGGCTGTGGAGGCAACGGCATCTGGGCGGCCAACACTTGGGACTGTTTCTTCGATTACAATTGTCTCTTCAATAATACTCCCGAGAATTACCAGGGCGTCCCGATCGGTTCCGGCGAAATCTACGTCGATCCTCTATTCGTGGGTGGTGTTCCCTTCAGTTATGCACTTGCACCAACATCTCCTTGTATCGATGCCGGCAATCCCGATCCATTGTTCAATGATCCCGACGGGACCCGCAACGATATCGGTGCCCACCTGCCTAAGACCTACACGTCCGGAGATGCCGATGGAAATGGGGCAGTAAATGTATCCGATGCCGTATATTTGCTTCAATACATCTTTTCCTTCGGTCCCATCCCTGTACCACTGGCGGCCGGCGACCCAAATTGCGACGGCGTCTGTAATATCTCGGATGTCGTATATATCATAAACTTCATCTTCTTGGGCGGCCCGGTACCCTGCCAGAAATAGGTGGAAATCGAGTTTCTCTGACCAAATCCAGCGGGAAAAGGCAATCCTAAAGCCTTTTCCCGCAATTTATACCGCTTATGTGCCCTTTCCTTAAGATTGGTCTTTAACCACCTGCCCGTTAGCTGTTTCTGCACTTAAATTTAACAGCAAACACACGGCTTTTTCTATTGACACTGCGGCTTAAAATTCTATATTCGTCTTGATGGGAAATAGGGGGTGCTATACTTATTTTTACCAATCGTCTTTGTAGTCTTACAACCTGAAACTTTTATGGAAGTGAACCTTTCCTTTACTTTGAGAAAAAACCAAAACTCATTTAACTCTACAGGAGGCACTATGTCGCCTAAAACTCTGCTTGTCAGAACTATGATCTTCGTCATGGCTCTGACAGCGATTTTCCTGTCGACCGATGCGGCGTTTGCACAAACGCACGATTCGACCGACAACTACCTGCGTCTCGCTTGCCCGGTCAACGCGCCGCTGGTCGCAGGTTCCTTTGTAGATGTGCCGGTCTATATGGCCAACTCCAAAGAACTCGGCGCATTTACCTTTGGCTTCAAGTACGACACGTACCACATGGAGTTCTCCTCCTTAATCGGAGCTCAGGAAATCATTGACCTCGGTGGTCAGTTCCGCTCCACTCCAAGAGACACCGCCAATAACACCATGCTTACCGGTTGGTTCACCTTTGATCCAACGATGCCAATTCCGGTTCATGCCCCCGGTGCGGCTACCGAAGGGTTGATCATGACCCTCCGTTTCACCGTCAAAGCAAGTGTTGTTGACGGCTGCGTTGACATTACTAACGTCTTCATTCCGCCGGCAGGCGTTGCGATTTTCGCACCCAACGACGGTTCCGACGCGATTACCCCGAGACTGGTTGACTGCGGTACCGCAGATGTCGTCTTCGGCACCGGATGTCCCGAGCCGACAAATAACCCGCCTATCGCTGTTTGTCAGCCAATTTCTGTCGTTGCCGGCGCCAATTGCACGGCGGCAGCCAGCATCAATAACGGCTCAAGCGACCCCGACGCCGATCCGATCACGATAGTTCAGGTTCCGGCTGGTCCATACCCGCTTGGACAGACCGTGGTCTCCTTGATCGTCACCGACGACGGCGGCCTTGCTGACACTGCTTCGTGTACGGTCACTGTCACCGACGGCACCAATCCAGTTGTCACTTGCCCGGCGAATATCACCGTAGGTAATGATGGCGGCCAGTGCGGTGCAATTGTTAATTTCGCAGCTACGGCTACTGATAATTGCGATGCTAATGTAGCCATCACCTACAGCCAGAATCCCGGAACGCTTTTCCCGGTTGGCGCTACGGTGGTCACTGCCACCGGCACAGATGATGCCGGGAACTCGTCACAATGCCAGTTTACTGTCACGGTCAACGATACCCAAAACCCATCAGCTGTCTGCCCGGCTGACATTATTGTCACGGCAAACCCGGGTGAGACAAGCGCCATCGTGAACTTTGTTGTCAGCGCGCTAGACAACTGCGCTGGCGTAACTGCTGCTGCCGTTCCGGCTTCCGGTTCAGCCTTCCCGCTTGGCCTCACAGTTGTTACCGTTACCGCGACCGACGCTGCCGGCAATACCGGTCAGTGTCAGTTCAATGTTACCGTCAACGCTGGTAACGCTGAACCGGTAGTCTCCGATATCCCGGATCAGATCATTGATCAGGGCGGCACCTTCGCCACTATCGCGCTCGATGACTATGTCACTGACGCCGATGATGCCGATGCCGATATCACCTGGACGACCCAGTTAATGAAGAGCAAGGGCGACCTGACCATCAGCATCGACCCGGCTACCCGTATTGCCACTGTCGTGGCTACTCCGGACTACACCGGTTCCGCGGTCTTCACTTTCCGCGCTACCGATCCGGATGGTGCTTTTGATGAAGATCAAGCCACCTTTACGGTCAATGCTATTGCAAACGATCCGCCGACTGTCTCCGACATCCCGGATCAGAGCATCACCGAGGGCCAAACATTCGCGACCATCAACCTCGACGACTTCGTTGTCGATCCTGATGATAACGATAATCTCCTGGTCTGGACCTTCTCGGGTAACACCGAACTTACCGTGGCTATCGACGTTAATCGCGTTGCCACGATCACATATCCGGGTGGATTCCTCGGCTCCGAAACGATTACCTTCACGGCAACCGATCCGGGCTCTCTTTTCGACAGCGATGCCGCTACCTTCACGGTGAACGCGATCCCGAATCAGGCTCCAGTTGTCTCCGACATCCCTGATCAGACCATCACCGAAGGCCAGTCATTCGCCATTATCGATCTCGACGATTACGTCTCTGATCCTGATAATGCCGACAACGAACTTACCTGGACCTTCTCTGGCAATACCGACCTGGTTGTCGTCATCGACACCGGCAATATTGCTATCGTGACCTATCCGGGTGGATTCACCGGTACCGAGATCATCACCTTTACGGCGACCGATCCGGGCCTCCTTGCTGATTCCGACCAAGCCTCCTTCACGGTCAATGCCGATCTGAATCCGGACTTCACAATTGATGCCACTCCGGAATCAATCACTGTGGAAAGCGGCGTTGCTTCACCGTTCTCATATAATATCGCTGTCGGTTCGATCGATGGCTTTAGCGGCGCGGTCGAAATGCAGGTGTTCACCAGTGGTAACATTATCTCCGGCAACTTTACAGTCAGCCCGGTAACGGCCCCTGGCGCCAGCACATTTAATGGCAACATCGACATCTCAACCGCTCCTGGGACCTATCAGCTGTACGTCCGTGGTCTCTACGATGATGGACTTGGCGGCACAATTGTCAGAGCCGACACCGTCGATCTCGTCGTCGGTAGCTGCGTTGCCCCGCCAATCGTGGTGACGAGCATCGACACCCTGGTTGTCACTGCCGAAGAAGGCTCCAGCCCGGCTGATGAATTAGTCTATGTGACCAACGGCGCCGTGTGTGGCACCCTCTACTGGGAAGTCACTTCCAATCAGCCGTGGGTCTCCGCCAATCCGCAGAGTGGAAACGTTGATGCCGGCGAAACCCCCGGCGACGAAGTCACTCTGTCGTTTAGTACTGCTGATCTTACCGCAGCCGGCAGCCCTTACATCGCCCAAGTTCAGTTTATGCCTGTCACGGTTGGTAAGGATGTCAATGCTGACGAAAACGGCGTAATTGAAATCACGCTGTACATCACCGAAAAGCCGGTTTCTGAAGATACCGTTTGGGTGTCTCATGAAAACGCTTTCCCGGGTGAAGATGTTGCCGTAGAGCTTAGCTTCCAGAACTTCGAAGAACTCGCCGGTATGTCGGCTGGTTTGATCTGGAACTCTGCCGATGTCATGCTCGATTCAGTGGTCTTCACCGGATCGCGCGTAGACTACATCACCAATAGAATCACGACGATCAATAACACCGACCACACGCTGGCGCACGGTCTCTTCCGTCTGCCGCCGGAACCATTGATTCCAGTTGGCTCCGGTCTCTGGGCTACCTTGTGGTTCTCCGTTGATGCCGGTGCCGCACCGCAGGTCGTCAATATCGACACCGTGTTCATCGAACCGGGCGTCGAACTGATGTTCTCCGATGAAATCGGAAACTCAATCTATCCGCAGTTCTCCGCCGGTTCAATCACGATCGGTGAGCTTGCCGAAAACTGCATCAGTGGTATCATCAGCGATATCAATGGTGCCGTTGACGGAGCAACCGTCGAGTTGTGGGATGAGACTGGCATCATCGCCACCACCACCACCAATGCCGATGGATACTACCAGTTCTGCTTCATGATCCCGCCTGCTGACGGTTACACCGTCCGCGCCTATAAAGACGGTTACTATCCGGGTCAGCAGGGTGGCGTTAGCCTTCCGGACAGCGATGTTAACATCCTGCTCGGCGGCTTCATTGCCGAAGTCACCCCGACCTACGAATGGGTCGACCTCTATTGTCAGGGCGGAGCGCTCCTCAATGACATGCCGATTCCGGTCGGTTCCGTTGTTGAAGCCTTCGATCCGGACGGCGTCCTCTGCGGTCGCTGGGTCGTCACCACTCCTGGTACTTTCGGGTTTATGCCGGTCTATGTCGACGATCCGTATTCACCGGGTGTCGATGAAGGCTGCATTCTTGGCGATGCGATTACCCTTAAGCTGGACGGCGGCGACGTTGACCTCACCGGTGACCCGCTGGTCTGGACCGGCAACGGCGATCGCTACGAAGCTTGCTTCACTGCTCCTGCCGAAGGTGGCGATGTCACCTGTTGCCTGCACTTGGCAGCCGGCTGGAACCTCGTTTCGCTCAATGTTGCTCTTCCGACCTCTGACCTCGAAGCCCTCTTTGCTGACGTGTTGGATAACACCGACGTCATCTTGAGCTTCGAATCAGTCGGTCTGACCTATGATCCGGATCTCCCGGACTTCTCGACCTTGTTTGATGTCGACAACGCTCACGGCTACTGGTTCCGTATGGATGCAGCCGATTCAATCTGCATCACCGGTCCGTTGGTCGCCGCTTCAATGCCGATCGCAATCGAGAACAACTGGAACCTCGTCAGCTATCTCCCCGAGACTCCTCTGTCAGTTCCGAACGCTCTCGCTTCGATCTGGAGCAGCGTCGTCGTCGTGCTTGGTTATGAAAACGGTGGTTTGAGCTACGATCCGGCCCTTCCGGAACTGGCCACTCTCAATGAGATGAAGGCTTGCTTCGGCTACTGGATCAAGACCAACTCCGCCGGAACGCTCATCTATCCTGATGGCTCACCGGCATTCGTATCGACTATTCCGGACGCCACGCGCAACCTCAATAGCTTTGTCCCGCGCGTGCAGACCAGCAATACCTGGATCAACCTGTATGGCTCCAATGTCAAACTCGACGGCAGAGAAATCCCGTCAGGTTCAATCATCGAAGCCTACAACGAAGCCGGTATCATGGTCGGTGAATACTCTGTCCGTCAATCGGGCAAGTTCGGATTCATGCCGGTCTACGGTCCGGATAACTTCAGCACCAACAATGATATTGCCAACGCTGGCAAGATCAGCTTCAAGATCAACGGTGAACAGATCGAACAGACCCTCGACTGGACCGCCAATGGTGACCGCGTTTTCGTTAACGAGTTCACGACTGTTGGCAAAGCCGGCGTGTTGCCCGATCAGTTCAGCCTCGCCCAGAACTATCCGAATCCGTTCAACCCTGAAACCTCGATCGAATACGTGGTTGCCAAGCCCGGCTTCGTCGAAGTGTCAGTCTTCAACGTCATGGGTGCCAAGGTCAAGACACTGGTTAGCGAATACCAGGCGGCCGGTACCTACAGCGTGAAGTGGTTCGGTAATTCTGATGGCGGTGCGCAGGTTGCCTCGGGTGTCTACTTCTACAAGTTGACCGCCGGCGACTTCTCCGAGATCAAGAAGATGACCCTTCTGAAGTAATTCTGTATTCAAGTTAGCCCGAATCGCACGATTCGGGCTTGCTTCAAAAAACAAAAAGCGCCCCGAAGACCAGTTCTTCGGGGCACTTTTGTTTGAACAGGGATTCTCGTCGTTATCAGTTCTCAATGCTATTGTGGATGATGCGAAACAAGCCCATAACCGCCGGACACGAATTTGCGATTCGGCACAGCGTTGCAACGAATCACATCAGAGTCAGGCGTTGAGCCTTCCTCTCTATTCGCGTGAGAGAATTAGGTAGCTATAATCCCGCTTGAAATAGCCGGTGTTTACTTGATCGTAGCCTAACTTCCTGCCTGTCCGACTCGATATGCGATCGCCAAAGTTGACCCGTCGATTGCCGAATACGAAAAGCCGTTCTTCTCAATTTCACCCAAAGCGGCTGTGACCGAACCAAGATGGCAGGGGTCAAAATCGTGCCAAAGTATGGCCCCCTTCTGACTCAATATTCTGAATGCGTTACGGGTGTCACCTAAGACCCCCTCATAACTATGATCGCCGTCGATGAAAATCAGATCTGGTGACGGAATTCTCGAGTAATCCAGTGTCCTGCTGTCCCCGAGAATCTGATGAATTCGAGCTCTCTCGGGCGATTCTGCGAAGAATCGTCCGATTTGAAACGAGCATTTGTCAGGCGGAAGACACACCGTAAAAATCTCAGCCCCCGGGCTATTGATCGCCATGTTTAACGTCGTTCTACCTTCGAAGGTCCCGATCTCGAGTATGACTTTGGGCAGCAAGAGTCTGCAGATTCGGCTGATAACAGTCAATTCATATGGCGAAACTGATCCAGCGGATCGACTGCTGTCATATAGGTTTTCCGCTACAATAGCATCGGCGAGTCGATTGATTCCCATTCGCGACGAGAGTTCATCAATCAGAGTATACGAGATTCGGTTTGTGCTAAACAAGTTTCGAGTAGTGCTGTACAGGACATTGTCCCACGGTGTATCGTATCGACTCAAGATGCAGCTTGGGTGGAGAATCAGTGCCGTTAGTTGTCTTGCGCGCTTTGAGAATGACATGACCGTTTACTCCCCGTATTCCGATACATGTCAATTATAAGCATCACCCTTCCGAAAACAAAGGCACGATTGAGACGCTGTTGAAGTTCGCCCATTGATGGGCAAAGCGGTCCTAAAGAAGATCGAAATCACTGACCGTTACTTCGCAGTCGATCAGATTTAGTTCGTTTGGATTCTGGTGGCAATACACTATCAGGGAGTCTGCGGAGTCCTTGGTATAAATCAGACAACGGAAAGTGATGATAGCTGTTGCGTTAGTGTTGTCTAAGGCTCCGACACATAATGGCTCATGAAAATTGCTGCTCAGCGATATTCTATTTTCGGCAGTTGCCCATCGGATCCGTCAATGCCGCCTTCTCCGCAGCCAGTGCCTCTTCCCACGGCACAATCAGGATCTGAAGCAACATCCGGCTACTTTCTGAAAGATTGCGAAACTCGAATCCAACTTCGAACATTCCGTCACCATCATCAAGGAGACACCATTTGCATTCCAGCCACAACTCCAGTTCTCGGCATTCAAGTATCGGCTCGGGCAGCGCCAGTCGACACTGATATAGTTTCCCTGCAGGAACTAGCTCGCGACATAGAAGCTTACATCCACCGGCAGTCAAGTCTTGAACCGACCCCAATGGTTGATCAGTTTGTTTGTCGACCACATAGAGGTCGGAAGCAGGTGTTCGGCGTTGCGATTGTCGTCGCTCTGACATCGCCGCCCTCCTCTCAAACAGGAAAAACGAAAAGATTGTCTTATTTCCTGTTTCGACAAAGACTTATCCTGACTTTAGCCGCGACATCCGCCGATTCGACCGCTCGTGCTTAATCTACGATGAACAACTTGGCGCCGGTTGATGTTACCGATCGATGCGGAACCGCCCCGTCGGCAACCTGATAACTCATCCCCGGCGTTAGCGTAAATCTCCGACCATCTTGTAGTTCAGTCACGAGCGTCCCCTCCAGCACCAGCAGAATGTGCCCCTTCGCACACCAATGATCCGCCAAATATCCCGGCGAATAATCCACCATCCGCACGCGGATATCACCCAATTGCATCGTGCGCCACAACGCCTTCCCGTTTTCACCTTTATGTTCAGTCGACTCAACCTTGCCCCAGTCCACCGCCACAAAAGGTATGTCGAGCAACTTCATAGCCTACTCCTCGTTTCGAGTTGTCCAATAACATAGATAAAATAATACTCAATCATCAATTCTTTTCTATTCTTGTTGACATCGCCCCTTAATATCCGTAAGGTTAATCCCGTGTTTTTTGCTACCCCTACGCGGGATACCCCAGCATGATTAGCCGAGAAGAGCTGCTCAAACTCGCCGCATTGGCGCGCCTGCGCTTGGATGAATCCGAAATAGGCCAATTCCAGCACGACATCGCCGAAATGCTCGAGTACGTCAAAACCCTCGAACAGGTCGATACCTCCGGTATCGAACCGCTTTCGCCGGCTCTTGATTCGGGCAACGTCCTGCGCGAAGACCTCGTCAAACCTTCATTGCCGGTAGATGAGGCACTCAAGAACGCCCCGGAACGTGTGGATAATTACCTGAAAGTCCCGAAAGTGGTGGATAATTGAAGATTGTTGGTGTCATTCCGGCGCGGTTGGCATCCAGTCGTTTTCCCGGAAAAGCCATGGCTCTGATCAACGGCCGCCCCATGATACTTCATGTCTGGGAACGAGTTAGAACATATAAGCGCTTTGAGCGCTTGATCGTCGCCACCGATGACGAAACCATCCGCCAGTTGATCATCTCCAAAGGCGGCGAGGTCGTCCTTTCCAGAGAACCGTTCCGCAATGGCTCCGAACGTTGCTCAGCCACGGTCGCCAACATC
This sequence comes from Candidatus Zixiibacteriota bacterium, assembly GCA_963205155.1. Taxonomy (GTDB): domain Bacteria; phylum Zixibacteria; class MSB-5A5; order CAIYYT01; family CAIYYT01; genus JADJGC01. The sequence continues at coordinate 17,107 of CAUJJY010000394.1, forward strand.
GATTGCGATATCTGCATCGACATTCAGGGCGACGAGATTACCATCACACCCGAACAACTCGAACGGACAGTGAAGGTTCTGGAAAACGAGAAGACTCTCCAGGTCGCCACCGCCGGCTTCCCCATCCTGCAAAGCGAAGACCTCGATGACCGCAACCTCGTCAAGGTCGCGGTCGATGCACATGGGAACGCAATTGACTTCTCCCGCCAGCCGATAACTATATCGGGACAGCGGATTAACAATTACGGTCACGCTGGAATCTACGTATATCGTAGGGATTTCCTGATCAACTACGCCCGTTTACCCCAGACTCCGCGCGAAATCGCCGAGTCCCTGGAACAGTTGCGAATTTTAGAGCATGGCCACAAAATCGGCGTGGCGATTATCAACAAGCCGTTATTATCTGTCAATACGCCGGAAGATTTAGTGTTAGCGAATAAGTTACTCTCGGAAGAGAGAGGAGAGATAGAGTGAAAGGCGCCAAATACATTTTTGTCACCGGAGGTGTGGTCTCATCCCTTGGTAAAGGGATTGCCTCCGCCTCGATCGGTGTCCTGCTGCAGAAGCGGGGGCTCAAGGTCAATATCCAAAAAATGGATCCATATATTAATGTCGATCCCGGTACCATGAACCCCTTCCAACACGGCGAGGTCTTCGTCCTCGATGACGGTGCCGAAACCGATCTCGATCTCGGTCACTATGAACGCTTCACTGGCCAGTCCCTCTCTCGCGACAACAACGTCACAGCCGGCCAAGTCTACCTGTCGGTCATCAACCGCGAACGCAAGGGCGACTATCTGGGTGCCACCGTCCAGGTCATCCCGCATATCACCAACGAAATCAAGTCGCGTATCCGCAAATTGGCGCGCCGCGATGAAACCGTCGATGTCGTCATTACCGAATTCGGCGGCACCGTCGGCGATATCGAATCACTCCCCTTCCTTGAAGCCGCTCGCCAGATTGCTCTCGAAGAGGGCCCCGGCAATACGCTCTTTGTTCATTTGACCCTGGTGCCCTATATCGAAACCGCCGGTGAGATCAAAACCAAACCGACCCAGCACTCCGTCCGCGACCTGCGCGAAATCGGTATTCAGCCGCAGGTACTGCTTTGCCGGACCAGCAAACCACTTTCCGATGCTATCCGCGAAAAAATCGGACTCTTCTGTAGCATCCCGGCCAAGAACGTCATCGAATCCATCGACGTCGACACCATCTACGAAGTCCCGTTGCTCTATCATGAACAAGGTCTCGATAATTACATCGTCGACTATCTCGGGCTCGATGCCCCCGATCCCGACCTGTCCGAATGGGAAGAGATCGTCCGCAAAATCAAACGCCCCGACAAGCACATTCGCATCGGCATTTGCGGCAAGTATGTCCATCTCAAAGACGCCTACAAATCGATCATCGAATCGTTCATTCATGCCGGCGCGGAGAATAACGTCAAAGTCGACCTCGTCTGGATCGCTTCCGAAGACATCAAACTTAACGGCGCTGAACAATATCTCAAAGGCATCGACGGCCTCCTCATCCCCGGCGGATTTGGCGAACGCGGCGTCGAGGGTAAAATCGAATCAATCCACTACGTGCGTGAACACAACATTCCGTTCTTCGGGATTTGCCTTGGCATGCAGTGCGCCGTCATCGAATTTGCCCGCAATGTCGCCGGCTTGGCTGATGCCCACTCTTATGAATTCTACCGCGATCTCAAACATCCGGTGATTCACTTGATGGCCGACCAGCACGAAGTCACCGAAATGGGCGGTACCATGCGCCTCGGTGCATTCCCATGCATCCTCGATGAAAATAGCAAATCGTATGAAGCCTATCAGGAACGCACCATCTCCGAGCGCCACCGCCACCGTTATGAATTTTATAATTACTATCGCGACCAACTAACTTCGCGGGGGCTCAAGCTCTCCGGCCTATCTCCCGATGGCAAACTCGTTGAAATTGTCGAAATCCCCAGCCACCGCTGGTTTGTCGGCGTACAGTTTCATCCTGAACTGAAGAGCCGCCTCGGCAATGCACACCCGTTATTCCGCGAATTCGTGCGTGCGGCATCCGAGTATCACGACAATCCGAACCAGCCCGAGTTAAATCTCGAGACTGAACCGGTTGTCAAACCCGAATTGCTCGACGAATTGAACCTGCGTCAATGATCTCAATCGGTAAACAGAAATTCGGCGATGGTAAATTATTTATCATCGCCGGTCCCTGCCTGATCGAATCCGAAGATATAGTCATGCGTACGGCGCAGACCCTGGCGAAATTGTCGGATGACTTGGAACTGCCGCTCATCTTCAAAGGTTCGTTTCGCAAAGCCAATCGCCTTTCCGGCAAGTCCTTTTCCGGAATTGGTGATCAAGAAGCGCTCGGCATTTTACAGAAAGTTAAATCCGAATTCAACGTACCGGTGCTGACCGATATCCACGAGACGTCCGATGTCTCCGCCGCCGCGCAGATCTGCGATGTTCTGCAGATTCCGGCCTTCCTTTGTCGACAGACCGACCTCATTGTCGCCGCCGCTAAAACCGGCAAAGCAGTGAATATCAAGAAGGGGCAGTTCCTTGCCGCCGAAGACATGGCGCACTTGGCGCAAAAAGCTGTCGATGCCGGTAACCCCAACATTATGCTCACCGAACGCGGCACCACCTTCGGCTATCGCGACTTGATTGTCGATTACCGCTCGCTGATCAAGATGAAACAGACCGGCCACCTTGTTGTATTCGATGCCACTCATTCGGTCCAGCAACCGGGAGGGCAGGGCGGATCGTCCGGCGGCAACCGCGAATATGTCCTGCCTCTGGCCAAAGCCGCCGTCGCTGTCGGAATCGATGGTCTCTTCTTCGAGGCTCACCCCGACCCGGCAACTGCCATGTCCGATTCCGCCACCCAACTTCCGCTCAACTACGTGGAGACCTTCCTGAAGGAGATTAAACACCTTGCAAAGATTACAGCGCAAGCTTGAAATAAATGTCGCCGACCTCAAGATGCTCATCTTCGATGTCGACGGCGTCATGACCGACAACCGCATGATCTTCCTCAAAGACAATCAGGAAGCCAAGGCTTTTTCCGCCGCCGACGGTTTCGCCATCAAGACCGCCAGTGAACGCTATCTGAAATTTGGCGTCATCACCGCGCGCGGTTCCGAAGTCACCGTCAAACGTTGCACCGAACTCGGCGTCGGTGATGTCGTCGTCGCTTGGGATAAGATTAGTGCACTGCGTGAACTCGCGCGAAAGCACAGCCTCAACCTGAATCAGATCGGTTATGTCGGCAACGATATTCCCGACCTCGTCGCCATGGAACAGGTCGGCCTCGCCGTCTGCGTCGCCGATACCGAATCCGAACTCTTGCCCTTCTCGCACTATCAAACCGACCGCCTTGGCGGCAAAGGCGCTTGCCGCGAGGTTATCGCATTCGTGCTCGCCGCAAAAGGGCTTGACCTCCTGAAGATTTATCGTGATGATATTGCCGATGCTAAAACGCGCTAAAGAAGTCATCCTCCACGAGGCCGAGGCCGTCCGCGGACTCGTCGACAAGCTCGATGACAATTTCGTCAAAGCTGTCAAAGCTATCCTCGACTGCAAAGGTAAGGTTATCGTCACCGGTCTCGGCAAGTCTGGATGGGTCGGTCGCAAGATCGTCGCCACCTTCAACTCCACCGGCACACCGGCATTGTTCCTGCATCCAACTGAAGGTCTCCACGGCGATCTGGGATTGCTCCAGAAAGACGATCTTGTTCTGGTGATTTCCAAATCCGGCAACCTCGACGAACTCGAACGCTTCTATCCAGTGATCGAACGCCTCGGCTTGCAGGTCATCTCCATCACCGGAAATCTCAAATCACCTTTGGCCTTGCGCAGCGACATCCCGCTCGATGCATCAGTTCCCAGCGAGGCCTGTATCTACAATCTTGCGCCAACTGCATCGTCAACAGCCGCAATCGCACTCGGCGATGCGCTCGCGCTCGTCGTGCAGGAACAGCGCGGTTTCACTGCCGAAGATTTTTCGCTTCTTCATCCCGGCGGTACACTCGGACGCCGTCTCTCGATTCGGATCAAGGACCTCATGCATTCCGGCGACGACTTGCCAATTGTTAATCACAACATGCTGGTCAAAGACATGCTCGTCGTCATCACCAACAAACGTCTGGGCACAGCATTGATTGTGGATGATGATGGCAAACTCACCGGCATCTTCACCGACGGCGACCTGCGCCGCGTCCTAAGCCGCAACGACAACTTCATGACGAAACCCGCCTCCGCCGTCATGTCGCCGCAACCGAAACTCATTGGTCCCAACGAACTCGCCGAACGCGGCCTCAAGGTCATGGAAGATCACAAAATCACCGCCTTGGTCGTCGTCGACGACCACCATCACCCCGTCGGCATCGTCCATATCCACGACATCCTCAAAAGTAAAGTCGTCTAACTCCCAACTCATCCTCTACGCGAGAATGATACTTGATGATTCTCGGATAATGTCATCCTGAGCCGCTGCGCAGGCGAAAGGTCTATTCGTGGCCCCGCAGTGGTAGGACAGACATTCCTGTCTGTCACCGTGCTTCGCGCCTGAAATCATTTCTTGATTGTCATCCCCGCGAAGGCGGGGATCCAGTCATCCGAGTAGGTTGGAACCCTCGTCCCGAAGTTCATTGGAGTTAGAAGCAACTCGCCAGAGGGTTCCGACAATAATCTTCAACCCACGCCGCTAACCTCGTTCCTTGTTGACGCTTTGTCCCCCACCGGAACGGTGGGACTAAACCATGTTCTAGGATCGTCGCCACCCGGTACCCCACCCGGAGCGCAGCGCAGGGTGGGACTTCCCCCTTGATCCCCGACCTCCCCATCCATATATTCCCTCCATGCCTCGCAAGAACCCCGACACCTCTCACCTGACCCCTTTCCACCAGTGCGTGGTCGACATCCTCCGCAGGATCCCCCGCGGCAAGGTCGCCACCTATGGCCAAATCGCCGCACTTGCCGGGACGCCGCGATCGGCGCGACAGGTCGGGCGCAGCCTCCACGCCTGTTCGGAAAAACTCGACCTCCCCTGGTATCGCGTTATCAACAAACAAGGCATGATCTCGCTCCCTAAAAACGGCGGTTACGAATTGCAGAAATCGTTATTGAAAAAAGAAGGCGTCAAATTCAATCGCGAAGATGTCGTCGACTTACACAAATTCGGCTGGCACCCGTAAGTGTCTACTCCACGCATCCCGCCCGAATCAAAGATCCTCCGCGATACAAATGTCGAATCAAGCCAAGCACATCCTTCAGGTCAACCTTGCAGTCGCCATTCACGTCAGCGGCATTTCGAAATCTTGGCGCCGAACCTTGGAGAAATAGAAAGTCAACCAGTCCGACAACGTCGGTCAGATTGACTCCACCCGAGTTGTTCACATCCCCCGTCAAACCGTACAGAAGGTGATTGTATAGACTGCTCGCCGCTTTCACATTTCTTTCAAGGTCCGAAAAATCGAGTGAGTTATAGAACGCCTGCGGTTGTGCGCTATCAAATAGATCATGGAAGTCACTCGGATTCTGATGAAGATTCTCTCCAAGAACTATCGCCAACCCAAATTGCATGCTGTCTCCCGGTGCCAGATCGGATCCTCCAAACGAAATCAGGAATCGCGTATCATAGTACTCGATTTCCATTAGTCGTACCCCACGGTATGGCGGGTTCCATCCGAGTTCGGACATGTCGACATAAGTCCACAGCTGGTTGTAATCGATCTCTGGGTGGGACATGACATAGTATTTGTTGCGGTCACCCTC
>CAUJJY010000395.1 GCA_963205155.1 Candidatus Zixiibacteriota bacterium
TTGCTCGTGTCGCGGTCACATTTCTGGCTGCTTTCAGTTTAGTTGGACATCCATCGAGTTTAGGGGCCGAGACTAGAGGCGAAAAGGACTACCTGTCCGGCAACGAGCTTCTGCTCATTGGGGTTGGTTCAACCGCTCCCCTGCTTCTGAACTACGCGTTGCGGCATATCGATTCGAGTCAATCATCATTGATTCCGAGGCCAATTCTTGCCGACGGCTGGTTTCAACGCAAGTTGGGCGGGCAATTCCATGTCGGCAAGAGGAACTTTCTTGCGGGAAGCACCGGATCGGCGATCACTCCCGGGTTTTGCGGGCTGGCGCTGATTGCTGCCAATTTCAGTTGGCCGGAAAGAAGACCGGCGAAAGACGCTGGGCAGGATTTCCTCGTATTTCATAGCGGGTTAATGGCAACTAAGGGTGTAACTGGGATATTCAAGGGGTTGGTGGCGCGCCCGCGGCCATTTCTCTACTACTACCCTGATTCGGCGGTTCAACATGATGATGATTTCAGCGATTCGCGGCGATCGTTTTTCAGCGGGCATGCTTCCAGTGCGTTTTACTCGTCGACATATCTCAACAAGCGACTTCGGCAAATCATGCGTCACAGGCTGGATAGTAATGAATATTCAAACTGGCGCTGGGCGCCGCCGCTGGTGCTTTTTGGTTGGAGTAGTTATGTCGGTCTGTCGCGGATTCAGGCTTATGATCACTATTTTTCAGATGTCGTCATTGGGGCTGTGGCGGGGTACCTTCTGGCAGAGCTGTTTTATAGTTTTGGCGACAAATACACTGCGACAACGACTACCGCGGAAAGAGTCACTCCGATTTTCCATTTGAGTTTTGAGTTCTGATTGCCAAGATTGCTACATGTATGGCCCCGGTCTTTTGGGGCCGGTAAGGATGGTGCGTAATCAGAAGGCTTAGGCAAAGTCTTGCCCGACCGCAACGAATGGCGTTGGCCATTTTTCTGGCGATTGTGATAGTCTGTCTGGGCCAGATTACTTGGTGGATCTACTTCCAGGTGACAATTTCCGAGGAGCAGTTGGAGTTTCACAGCCAACAGTCGCGAGCCTCGGCGAATCTTGCGGCTTTCATTCTCAACCGTTCCTATGAGCGGCTGGTAATGGAAGCAGAGTCGTTTGTCAGTGTGGACAATATTCGCCACTTGACGGCGGCGCTGGATTTGCTGGCGCTTGATCCCGCGGTCAAGGGATACCAGTTGTTTGACCGAAGCGGTATTTTGGTTGCCGGCGCCGGCGAGGTTGATTCGACTTTATATTTGCCGGTAGTTTCGGCCAACAGCGCGGTGCTATATCTCGACATTGGATATCCCGGCAAGTTGACGGAAGAGCTGAACCGGGATCTCAAATATTCGGGGAATGAGAAAGTCGGTCGATTTCAGGAACCGTGGTTCAGTCCGGAGATGTTTGCTGTTCGCGACGAAGTAACGGCGGAGGTGGAAGAGAAGGCAAATAGTCGAGTCTTGATGTTCGCATCCGAGGGTTCGTTTTTTGTATTGCTGACACTGCTGGGGGCGTTCATGATTTACCGGACGTTTCGGCAATCGGAGGAACTGAAGCATCGGCAGGAGAATTTCATTCAGGCAGTAACGCATGAACTGAAGATTCCGGTGGCGTCGATCAAGCTCTACCTGGAGACAATGGCTACCGGCAAATTCGATCAGGAGAAGGTGAAAGGGTTCATTCCGAGGATGATTGATGACTGCAACCGCCTGGAAGGGCTGGTTGATAACGTGCTGGAGGCGGGGAGATTCTCGCGGCGCGGACATCAAGCGAAGCTGGTCTCGTCAAATCTTTCGAATGATCTGGCCGAGTATATAGAGGAAATGCGACCAATGATGGAAAGATATAAGATGAAGCTGACGACCGAAATTGAGCCGGAATTGACCGTGAAGTCGGATTATCATGCGATGAGGCGGGTGGTGACAGCGTTGATTGACAATGCGATCAAGTACTCGCCGGAGAATCGCCGCGAAATGACGATCACGGCGCGTAGGATATCGGGGCGCAGATGCGAGATCGTCTTTGCCGATCAGGGTGTTGGAGTGGAAAAGTCTGAACAACATAAGGTTTTTGAGAGATTCTACCGCACGGGCGAAGAGAATACCCGGTCAGTGAAGGGTACAGGCATCGGATTGTTTCTTGTCAGACAGATCGTTTCCGAACATCGTGGCAAGGTTGAGTTGAAGTCAGAGGGACTGAACAAGGGCAGCCAATTTAGAATTGAGCTGCCGTTAGCGAGTGAATGATGAAAAAGATACTGGTCGTTGAGGACGAAGAGCATATTGCCGAGGGATTGCAGCTCAATCTTGAAGCCGAGGGGCATGAAGTAGTTGTCGCCGGTGACGGGATTGTTGCGCTTGATACTTATCATAAGGGGCAGTTTGACCTGATCATTCTGGACATCATGATTCCGGGCAAAGACGGTCTGGAGGTGTGCAAGGAGATCAGGCAAGAAGGCGGGCGGGTTCCGATTCTTTTCCTGACGGCGCGCGACCGGCAATCGGACCGGATCGAAGGCTTGCTTTCGGGCGGTGATGATTATCTGACGAAACCGTTCAATTTGCAGGAATTGCTGTTGCGGGTGGCGGCGATATTCCGCCGTCAAGTTTGGTATGGCACTGTCGAGATCGAACGGTCACGATTTGGGTTTGAGAAGAACTGGGTTGATTTTAAGACCTATCGCGCAATGGGGCCGGGGGGCGAGACGGAGTTATCGCAGAAAGAGTGCATGACGATGAAGTTCTTAATCGAGCATCAGAACGAAGTGGTAACACGGGATATGATTCTGGATGCCGTTTGGGGATACCACGCGTTTCCCTCTTCGCGAACGATAGACAATTTCATTTTAAGACTGCGCAAGATTTTCGAGCCGGATCCTGCTAACCCGCGATACATTCACACCATGCGAGGCGCCGGCTACAAGTTCACACCAGAAGGGGCGTCAGAAGCGTAGGACCCTTGCAAA
>CAUJJY010000396.1 GCA_963205155.1 Candidatus Zixiibacteriota bacterium
GCCGGACACAGAAGCCATGCTGCCCACCGCTTCAATAGCGTGCGAATCGTAGATATCGCTGGTTTGTTATTGACTTACTTAACGTAAACGAAAGTGTCCACGTTGTCAAGCAGTATTTGCCGCCAGCTAAATCGGACAGATGGAGTGCTCTAGTTAAGAGACCGTTTGGGTAGATTATTGAGGACTGTGCGTCTTCAAACCAATCTGGACATCAATCGCAGGAGGCCAAATTGCGGTCTTAGTGGTAGTAAATCATTCATGTCATTCCTGCAACTCACGTGCGCTGTGGCAGATGTCGACACTCAATATGATAGGGTATGAATCAGGAGACAATCAATTCGGAGAGGCAGGGATTCGAACCCTGGATACAGTTTTACCCGTATAACGGTTTAGCAAACCGCCGCCTTCAGCCGCTCGGCCACCTCTCCAAAGACGATCTTGTGGATGGACCTCCCAGTTGGGACTTCGTCCATTATTGAATCGGCAAGAAATGCAAATCCACCGGTTCTGTCAACCGGAAATTGGGACGCCTTCCGGCAGCTACTTTTCTACCCCGTAGCAGATTTCCAGAAATTCCCGCAGAATGTAGGCTGTCAATCCCCACACGTTGTGCTTGCCATACTGGTAGAAGTAGACCGGCACCTCTTTCCCGCGATACGAACGCTGCTCGATCCGGCAATTCCTCGTATCCATGAAAAACTCCAGCGGCACTTCGATCACTTCTTCAATTTCCTCGGTGCTGATTTTATACCGGTAGGGGAAGGGAATCACCCCGACCACCGGCGTGACTACATGATTGCTCACCGCCATTACGTCATCCAGTTCGCCCAGCACTTCCACACTCGCAGGCTCAATTCCCACTTCTTCAAATGTCTCGCGCAGTGCCGTCGCGCAAATATCGGCATCACCTGCCTCAAAGCCACCGCCGGGAAACGAGATTTGTCCCTTGTGCGAAGCCACCGTATTGGTGCGCAACGTCAGCAAGACATGAACCTTGCCGCCTTTGGCAAAAAGCGGAATCAACACCCCGGCCGGTGTTCCGTCGATATCAGCGATTGCTACCCTTTGCCGCGTCGTCAACTTGCTCTTGATCAATTCTCTGAAATCTGCCATTATTCTGCTTCGTGATCCTTCGTCTCGTCAACGTCACTTGTCACTGGAGTTGTTCCCAGAAACCGGATATTTCTCTTCAGTCCGGCATATCGCGTCCGTGTCACCGCGGTATCCTTGAAGAGGCGGTTGTAAACATCGCGCGTGATCTCTTCCCACTCGCTCTTGGTTTTTTCCAGAACCTCGTCCTTGGGTTCAAATAACGGCTCGCTGTGCGTTCTGCTCTTGCGATTCCAGGGACAAACATCCTGACAAATATCACATCCGAACATCCAGTTGTCAAACTTCTCCCGCATTCCTGCAGGCAATTGACCGCGATATTCAATGGTGAAATACGAGATACATCTGCGCGCATCCACAATCCGCGGCTCCACCAGAGCATTGGTCGGACAAGCATCCTGGCACTTGCGGCAATTCGCACAAAGATCGGCAATTGGCTGATCATAGTCCATTTCGAAATCGACAATGATCTCCGCCAGAAACAAATAGCTCCCTCGCTCCTGATTCAACAACAGCGAATTCTTGCCGATCCAACCCAGTCCCGCTCTCGCTGCCCAAGCCTTTTCGAGCACAGGCGCGGAGTCGACGAAGATCCGGCTATTGAAATTGCCAACTTCATCCCGAAGTCGCTCAACAATCACCGACAGTTTTTCCTTGAGCACCCAATGATAGTCCTTACCAAGAGCATACTTGGCAATCTTAGGCGCCTCCGGATCACTCTGCTTTTTGTCCGTGTAATAGTTGTACATTAGGCATACGACCGACTTAGCGCCATCAACTAATTTGCGAGGATCTAGCCGCTTGTCAAACCAGTTGTTCATGTATGCCATCTCGCCATGTTTCCCCAAACGCAGCCACCGCTCCAGTCGCGGCGCTTCCTCTTCAAGGAAATCCGCCTTCGCGATCCCGCAGTACTCGAATCCCTGCTCCCTCGCCAATTGCTTGACAAGATTTGTTCGCTGTGTCGAATTCATTGCCGTATAATCTACAAATTTCTGCTGTATCGAAAGGACGAAGAAAATGGAATTGACGAATCCGGCCATCAACGACTACCTGCATAATCTCACGCCGCCGCGGCCGCAGGTGCTTGCCGAGATGGAACAATACGCCAAAGACAACAAGTTTCCGATCATTGGCCCTCTCGTCGGCCGATTCCTGCATCAGCTTGTCCACCTGACTAATGCCACTCGCATATTTGAAATGGGCTCCGGCTATGGCTATTCCGCTGTCTGGTTTTCTTTTGCCCTGAAAGATGGCGGCACCGTCGAATGTACCGAGATGGATAAAGCCAATATCGAGCGCGGCAAGAGATACACTGCTGCTGCCAAAGTCGCCGATCATATCACCTGGCATCAAGGCGACGCGCTCGAACTAATGGATGAAGCCACCGACGTCTATGACATCATCCTCAACGATGTCGACAAAGAACAGTATCCGCGTGCCCTCGAAATCGCCTGGCCCAAACTCCGGCGCGGCGGAATCATGATCACCGACAATGTCCTCTGGAGCGGCCGAATCGTCGAGGAAAATCCTCCCTCGGAATCAACCGCCGGTATTCTCGAGTTCAACAAGCGTGTATACGCGTTGCCTGACTCTTTTTGCTCCTTGATGCCGATCCGCGATGGTCTGATGCTCGCTGTCAAAGTGTGAGTGCCACCGTGACCGCCAGGGAAGTCATCGCCCGCCTGAACGAACTTGCCGACAAGGGTCATCGCTCTCGTCTGGTTCGCTTTGGTATTGCCGATAAACGCGCCCTCGGAGTGCCGGTTCCAAAACTACGTGCCTTCGCCAGGGAAATCGGCAAGAACCAGAAGCTCGCCATCTCGCTTTGGAATACTCGAATCCACGAGGCTCGCATCCTCGCACCAATGATCTCCAACCCCGCACTCACAACCGAACAACTCCTCGACAAGTGGGTAACCGACATTGATTCGTGGGACATCTGCGACGGTTTCTGCGGCGGCCTTGTTGACAAAACTCCCTTCGCCATCGCCAAAGCATTTGAGTGGATCAAACACGAAGAAGAATTTGTCCGCCGTGCCGGTTTTGTCGTTATCGCCGCACTGGCCGTTCACGACAAGAAAGCAACCGATCGCAGTTTCGAGCGGTTCTTTCCGTTGTTTCTTGAGTACGCATCGGACGAAAGGAACTTCGTCCGCAAAGCTGTCAATTGGGCACTGCGCGAAATCGGCAAGCGCAATGTCAGATTGAACAAGAAAGCTGTTTTACTGGCCGAGAAAATCCGCAAGCAAGACACCAAATCAGCACGCTGGATCGCCACCGATGCGCTTCGTGAGTTGCAAAGCGACAGCATCCAACAGCGGCTTGCCCGCAAGGCATCCTCACAATGACAATACCCGACCCAAAGCAGGCTCACCCGGTATTACTTTTCGACGGCCACTGCAAT
>CAUJJY010000397.1 GCA_963205155.1 Candidatus Zixiibacteriota bacterium
CAGCTTTGACGACTTTGTTCATCGTTTCCTGAACGTCGCGAGGCGGGTTGATTTCCTTGAGCTCCGAGCGGACGATTTCGATGCCCCAATTGGAAGTCTCGCTGCGAAGGGTCTTTTGGAGTTCGGAATTGATGCGGCCGCGTTCGCTGTTGGCGGATTTGAGTGACATCGTGCCGATGATATTTCTTAAGGTCGTTCGTGAAAGGGCGACAATCTGCACTCGATAATTGTTGACGTTGTATTGACAGCACTTTACGTTTTCCTCGTCGCTTTTCACTTTGAAGTAGATCTGGGCATCGACCATGGCGTTGAGATTGTCATTGGTGATGATTTCCTGCGGGTCGGCATCGACCATCTGTTCGGTGACGTTCACTACATACATCCGCTCAAGGATCGGAATGACATATTGGAAACCGGGATTGGCGAAGCGGTTGTACTTGCCTAACCGTTCGATGAGTCCGCGATGAGTGGGTCGTATTATGCGAATTCCGATCAGGAAGAAGAAGATCGGGATCAGCAGCAAAAGCCAGTAGCTGTAGTTGGATTCCATTTAAGCCTCCACTTGGGAAAATGTATAAGGGAATGGTACGCTTATTGACGCTGTGTGGTCAAGGGAAATCGGCGAAAATGGAGTGTTTTTGCTACTCTGCGAACCGCGCGGTCACTGTGACTTGGACGAAGTTGAGGGCGGAAAGGCGTTGAGCCGGACCCGGTATTTGTATCCGGAGCCGGCTCAATTGATAACTAAAGCAACTTTCTACCTACGGACAGGAGAAACAAGGCGCAGTTCCACCGCCGAAAATAAAGTTGATAAGATAAACTGCATCAGAAATGTTAACTGACCCGGTGCAATTAGAATCGCCGCTTATCTCCGGCGATGGTGCGGCTCCGCCGCCGAAGATGTAATTAATAATGAACACCGCATCCGAAATGTTGAGCGTTCCGGTGTCGTTGGCATCACCACAAAGATACGCCTGAACTACCAGAGGTGTGCTGCCGGTGGGCTGGATATCCCAGTAGTCCTTCGTTTGAACCGAGACATCATAATTGCCGCGTACCGGCCAAGAGTGCGATACCATCGATGTGTCGCCGGACTGGTAAGGACCATACCACGCTGTCGTGTCATCCTTATCGAAAATCCAACGGCAGAAAATTAGGTCGCCTTCGGTGTCGAGGATATCTGCGACGTAGGTATGCACCTGATCAGTGCGCACCAGCGAAGCGCCTGTGACCTGCGCCGGCACCGGAGGAGCTTCGTTTGAAGTCTTGACGAAGTACTCGACCGAAAGTTGACTCGTGCTGATGAAGTTCAGTTTGACGGCTAGTTTCAACGGCGAAACTGCACGCGTTGATGCTGTCAGAATCCTACTGGTATAATTTGATTGAACTGACGAACCGCCCACAAATACCGAGTGGCCGCCGTCAAAATAGACTGTTGGTGTGTAGCCGGTATTGTAGTTGGCAAACATGTAAGCTGAAGCTGTGGGGTTGCTGAACAGCATGGCTGTGTAGAGGAACTGGAAATTACCTGAATTGTGAATTGTTTCGAGCACCGCACGGGTGACAGGGCAAGAGCTTCAGGTACTGGATGTTGCTTCCTCAAGGAAGACTGTATGGGTGTAACTTCCGGTAGCATCATCAATACCGACGATGCCGGGCTTGGAGGAAGCAGCGGCTTCAGCATAGTAAGCCGTAAAGGGAAAGGTGTTGTCAACGGGATATGAGAAGGCCGGCACACCTTCAGCAGTCGCAACCACGGCGATCGCTTCAATGTTGGTTTGTGACACAGCGCTGAACGATCCAACATTCCAAATGACGGTATCCGTAAGTACTTCTCCATCATTCACGGTGATTGCTTGATTGACCGCAAATCCGAGAAAGCCGAAGTTGTAGTTCTTGTTGGTGTAGTCGCGATATCGCGAGACCGGTTCTTCGATATAGATTCTCAAGAAACCGTGATAAGAATCCCTATCCGGGGACGCTACTTGAGGCTGCATTGATTCGTCAATCCCGACTGCCGGGCGTTGAATCAAGGTCGATGGTGCCGATTCGCCTGATGCCGACGCCACCATGAGGCAGAATAGCGCCAGGATCAGAACAAGTGTGGGTTTTCCGAGAGCTTTCAAGGCGATCTCCTTTCCGGATGTTTTCACGACCGGGATATGCCGGGACACTCTATAATTTCAGACTAATTCCGGTGCTGACCGAAAAACTGGAATAGTCATACAGTCGATTTGACGAGCGATTATTACTGAAATCAAAATTCAAGTACGGTTGAAGCAGACGACCGGCACCAATCAAAATCGGTCGGGCAATCTGCAAATAGCCGCGAAACTGATCATCGTCGCGGTCGGTGCCGATGACCAATGGAAACATGTTGCTTTCGATTGTCCGCAAATGCCGGCGACTCCAATAACCACCGCCAAGGGTGGTGACGCAGCGTGGAATCAAGTAGCTCTTGATACTTAGTGTCGCGAACGTTCCTTCCCAGACCGATGTCCAGGGTGACAGCAACCCGACCGAAGATCCGTAGACAATGCGGTCATCGCCGTTAACGAACTGCCGGTAGGAGACGGTGAGGTTTACTCCGGTGCGACTACCTAATGGCCGGGAGAATCGCGGCGACACATAGACTGACTTAAGGTGACCGCTGACCAAGGCGGCTTCGGGGTTTTCAAAGTCAATGAACTCCAGCACCGGATCAATGAATCGATAGTCCATTGAACCGTAGCCGAACTCGCAATCAAAGCTATTGCTGCCAAGGATCGTAGTGTTGAACCCAAGGTATACTTCTGAAGAAGTCTTATCGCCACTGCTGGAACCGAGGTACTCGGTACCAAGAATCTGAATCCCGGCGCGCAAACGCGTGGCAGAACCGAG
>CAUJJY010000398.1 GCA_963205155.1 Candidatus Zixiibacteriota bacterium
TCTCGGCGACGACATGATGAGCCGAGTGAAACTGATCGCCAAGGCGCTGGAGAATGTCGAAAAACTGCACCCCCGAAGCATTGACCGCTACAAACAGCGTCTCCACGAAACAGTCAAGAAGATCGAAGGCGAAGGCATTAACCTTCACGGCAGCGACGAAATGAGACTGCGGCTCGATATGGAATTGGCGATTCTGGTCGACAAGGCGGACATCACCGAAGAGTGCGTACGTTTGCGCAGCCATTGTGACGCCTTCAATGCGGCGATCAAGGCTGAAGGCGATACCGGCAAACGGTTAAATTTCATCTTGCAGGAGATGAACCGCGAAGCAAACACTATCGGCGCCAAGGCGTCATTATATGAGATATCTGCCGAAGTTATCAAAATTCGCGAAGAAATAGAAAAAATGCGCGAGCAGGTGCAGAATATTGAATGAGGCAAATTAGCGCGAACCAATTAGACAAGCTCAACTCCCGCAAGCCTTTGATTGTCGTAATGTCTGGTCCGTCGGGAGTCGGAAAGTCGTCGATTGTCGAACGATTGTTGGCCTCCCATCGAGATTTTGTTGAGTCGGTATCGGCAACTACACGTAAAAGACGCACGGGCGAGCGTAGTGGCCGCGATTACTTCTTCCTCTCCCACGAGGAGTTCCGGAACAAAAAGAAGAAGCGCGAGTTCATAGAGACGGCGGAGATTTTCGGCGAATTCTACGGAACCCCGAAGAAACCGGTGCTGGAAGCGCTTGAACGCAATCGGACGGTGCTGTTTGACATCGATATCGTGGGCGGGCAGGCGATCAAGAAGTGGTGCCGGGAGGCGGTTTTGATATTCATCATGCCGCCCAGTTTGAACGTCTTGCGTAAAAGATTAGTCGGTCGCAGGACCGAATCCGAGTCGCAGGTCAAAGTCAGGCTCGGAAGAGCGCTAAAGGAAATGAAAGTTTGGACGAAATATGACTACGTTGTCTGTAACGATGACCTTGAGAGGGCAACGGCTCTGATTGAGAACATCATCACGGCCGAGTCACAGCGAGTTAGTCGAAGCGGAACAATCAACTTTACGGAGTAAGCGATGAACAGAATGAAAGACCAGACCCTCCTGATGAGCAATCTTGATGACATCACGCTGAATCATTACGAAGCAGTGCTGATTGCGTCTCGTCGCGCACGGCTGGTAAACGTCAAGCGCCTGCAGCAGTTGGAAATGATGAACGAAGACAGCGAATACAATATCGACTACCGTAAAGTCACCACCGTAGCGCTCGAAGACCTGTTGACGAATAAAATCAAGTTTGCTTACAAAACCGAGGAAGCATAACTAATGGCGAAAAATCTGGTTATAGTCGAGTCTCCAACCAAATCGAAGACCTTGGCCAAGTTTTTGGGCAAGAACTTCACGATTAAGGCTTCGGTGGGTCATGTCATTGATCTGCCCAAGTCGAAACTGGGTATTGATTTGGAGAACGGCTTCCAACCAGAGTACACCGTCATCAAGGGCAAAGCTCCTATTATTAAGGAGCTCAAGGACGCGGCCAAGAAATCGAAAGCCATCTATCTGGCACCGGACCCTGACCGCGAAGGTGAGGCGATTGCATTTCACATCGCTTCCAAACTTGACAAGCTTGATATTCCGATCTATCGCGTGACCTTCAACGAAATCACAAAGAAAGCGGTCCTTGCCGGAATCGAGAATGCTACCGAGATCAATCAGAATCTCGTCGATGCCCAGCAGGCGCGCCGCATTCTCGATCGTCTCGTGGGTTACAAAATCAGCCCGATCCTATGGCGCACTGTCTATCGCGGGTTGTCTGCCGGCCGTGTGCAATCAGTCGCGCTGCGCATCATCTGCGAACGCGAAGCCGAAATTGATGCCTTCAAGCCGGATGAATACTGGAAGTTTACCGCCGAATTTGAAACCGCGAAGAAAGCACGCTTCAGTGCAAGACTCTTCAAGGTCGACGGTCAAGATTTCAAGATTGCAACCGGCGAACAAGCCGAAGCGCTTAAGAACGACATCGTCAAGCAGTCCTATAAAGTCTCCAGTGTGGAGATCGACAAGAAGAGCCGCAAGGCGCTGCCGCCTTATATAACGTCGACGTTGCAGCAAGATGCCTCAATTCGTTTGGGCTATGCTTCATCGAAAACAATGGCGATTGCGCAATCATTATATGAAGGCGTCGAAATCGGAGATGAAGGACAAGTTGGTCTCATAACTTACATGAGAACCGATTCAGTGCGTATCGCAGACGAAGCCGTCGCGGCCGCAAAGTCATACATTGTTGAAACATTCGGACCGGACTTCTATCCGGAAACACCGAATCAATATAAGACCAAGAAGAATGCCCAGGATGCGCATGAGGCAATCCGTCCGACGTATCTTGATCACGCGCCGGACAAAATAAAGAAGAATCTTACACGAGACCAATTCCGCCTTTATGAGTTGATTTGGAACCGCTTTTTGGCCTCGCAAATGTCGCCGGCGCAGTTTGACCAGTTGACCGTGGATATCACGGGCGGCAAGTACCAGTTCCGCGTTACCAGTTCGAAAGTGACATTTGAGGGATTCCTCAAGGTCTATTCGATGACTGCGGAAGAAGACGCCAATGGCAACGGCAATGGCGAAGTAAAGAAACTGCCGAAGCTGGAAAGAGACGACAAGGTCACATTGGAAGAGGTTCTCCCAACACAGCATTTTACCAAGGCGCCGCCGCGATTCAGCGAGGCTTCATTGGTGAAAGAACTGGAAGCCAACGGAATTGGCCGGCCGTCTACCTATGCGCAGATCATCTCGACTTTGAAGAACAGAACTTATGTCGAAATAAACCAGCGCCGTCTCTTCCCGACAGACTTGGGCAAAACTGTGAATGGAATATTAGTCAACGAATTCCCGGAAATCTTCTCCGTCCAGTTCACCGCATTGATGGAAACCGAACTTGACCGAGTCGAGGATGGCGAAATGACGTGGAAGGGCGTGCTCGAGGAATTCTACGAGCCGTTTTCGAAGCGATTGACTGAAGTCGAAGGCAACCAGCAAGAGATCAAAGCCTCCACCCAGAAAGCATCGGACGTTGTCTGCAGCAAGTGCGGATTGCCGATGATTGAAAAGTGGGGACGTAACGGCCGGTTCCTGGCTTGCACGGGTTATCCCGAATGCAAGAGCACCCAACCCCTCGAAGGCAAGGAAGACCAGACCATCGATGAAAAATGCGACCTTTGCGGGTCACCGATGGTGATCAAGCAGGGGCGCTTTGGCAAGTTCACCGCCTGTTCCGCTTATCCGGAATGCAAGAATACCAAGCCGCTTTCCGCCGGAATGAAGTGTCCGAAGGAAGGTTGCGGCGGCGATGTCGTCGAGAGACGCACCAAACGCGGCAAACCATTCTGGGGCTGCGGCAAGTATCCTAAGTGCGATTTTGCCTCCTGGTATAAGCCGGTGGCTAAAAAGTGCCCGCAATGCGGTTCGGGATATATGGTCGAGAAGGACACCAAGAAGGACGGTCAGCACCTGTATTGTCCTGAGTGTCACCACAAATCGATCAAGCAGGAAGAGCCGGAGACCGCTCCAGTTTAACTTGCCGATTCGCTAAAATCACCCTACAATTCCACCATGTCCAATGCTCTGACCGGCAATATTGACCGGTATCTTGAATATTTACGTAATGTGCGCAAATACTCGACGCACACTCTGCGCGCCTACCATTCTGATCTGACACATTTCAGCGAATTTCTGAAGAAGAGCGCGGCGGCGACAGACTCGCTTAACGTGTCCTTTTATCCCGTCGTAAGGACATATCTTTACCAACTCAAGGCGCAAGAGAAGAAGAACCGTACCATTGTCCGGCGGTTGTCTGCGATCAGGAAGTACTTAGCCTTCCTGTTGCGAGAAGGACTGATTAGCCAGGAAGTTGATTTGGAGTTGATCGGGTTCAAGCTTGATCGCACGCTCCCGCAGTACCTGACACAAGGCGAAGCTGCAGAACTGATGGACCTTCCGCAGGGTAGCGAGTTTCAAGAGGTTCGCGATCGCGCGATCTTGGAGTTATTCTATCAGTGCGGATTGCGATTGGCAGAATTGACCGCCCTGACCGATGCCTCTATCGACGCCAATGCGCGGCTGATTCGAGTGATGGGCAAGCGCAAAAAGATGCGGCTTGTGCCCTTTGGTGAGATAGCTGCCCAGCGATTGCAGGAATACGCGGACGCGCGAACCACCAAGTTCGGCAAAGGCATGGAACGACTATTTGTCAGCAAGACCGGAGAACCAATTTCCGAGCGCTCGATTGCGCGGATAGTAGAGAAATACACGAAGCAGCTTCGCGAAGGCAATCGCGTCTCACCGCATAAATTGCGGCACTCATTTGCAACTCATCTGCTCGACAATGGCGCTGATTTGCTGGCCATTTCGGAATTGCTTGGGCATGCTTCAATCAGCAGCACGCAGATTTACACGCATGTTTCGACGGCGACACTGAAGAAGGAGTATCTCCAGGCGCATCCGCGTGCCCAGCGCAAGGCGAGCAAGTCAAAATAGTGCTCGCGCCGTATTAACTGATAACGAGGAGAATCTCATGTTCAAGGCTACGACAATATTGGGGTTGAGGCATAAGGGGAAGGTTGCTATCGGCGGCGATGGGCAAGTGACATTTGAAGACACCATTATGAAGGCGACTGCCCGCAAGATTCGTACCCTCAACAATGGCCGGATCCTTGCCGGTTTTGCCGGATCGTCGGCGGATGCCTTCACGTTGTTCGAGCGCTTCGAAGCCAAACTTGAAGAACACGGCGACAATCTGCCGAGGGCCGCAGTGGAACTTGCCAAGGACTGGCGCCGCGACAAGTACCTGCGTCAACTGGAAGCATTGTTGGCGGTCCTCGATCAGGAGCACGCGTTTGTCATATCGGGAGCAGGAGACGTGGTTGAGCCGGACGACGGAATAATCGCCATTGGCTCGGGCGGGCCTTATGCCTTGGCGGCTTGCCGGGCTTTGGTTGCAGAAACCAAGATGACGGCGGAGCAGATAGTGCGACGATCACTTGAGATTTCCGGGGATATCTGCATATTCTCCAATAAACACATCACAATTGAGACGCTAAAATAGGTTTGATTTCGGACCTTGCGAGCATTATACTAACCAGCTTCAGGAAGTGCCTGTGCTTGCGGAGGATACGTGGATAAGCATCTGACCCCCAGACAGATCGTACAAGAGTTAGACAAATATATCATCGGCCAGGATCAGGCTAAGAAGATGGTTGCCATAGCGTTACGCAACCGCTGGCGCCGGCAGGCAGTGTCGGATGAGTTGCGCGCCGAGATCATGCCGAACAATATCATTCTGATTGGTCCGACTGGCGTCGGCAAGACCGAAATTGCCCGCCGATTGGCGAATCTTGCCGGTGCGCCGTTTGTCAAGGTTGAGGCCTCAAAGTTCACCGAAGTAGGCTATGTTGGCCGCGATGTCGAATCGATGATCCGTGATCTCGTCGAACTCTCCGTACAGATGGTCAGGCGGGAGAAGGCGGAAACAGTTCAGGCGAAAGCGGAAGAACTGGCCGAGGAACGCATCATCGAGCTTCTGCTTCCGCGTGCAAAGCGCACCCGCGCGACTGATCCGCCGATGGAAGAGTCGCTCGTTGAAGAAAAATATCAACGCACGCTGGAGAAACTGCGCAAGCAACTCCATGACGGACTACTCGACACGCGGACCGTCGATATTGAAATTCCATCGAACCGTTTCCCGGTAATGGAAATATTCACGCCGCAGGGAATGGAAGAACTTGGCGTCAATTTTCAAGAGATGTTCTCGGGGATGATGCCGAAAAAGAAAAAGATTCGGAAATTGACAATCGCGGAAGCGAAGAAGTACTTGATTCAGGAAGAAGCCGCGAAACTGGTGGATATGGATGAGGTGGTTGTCGAGGCAATGGATCGAGTGGAGAACTCCGGCATCGTGTTTATCGATGAAATCGACAAAATCGCCGGGCCCGAAGGTCAGACAACGGGACCGGACGTTTCCCGCGAGGGAGTCCAGCGCGACATATTGCCGATAGTAGAAGGCTCCAATGTCAGTACGAAATATGGCATGGTCAAGACCGATCACATACTATTCATAGCGGCGGGAGCATTCCATTCCAGCAAACCTTCTGATTTGATTCCCGAATTGCAGGGACGGTTTCCGATCCGCGTCGAGCTGGATTCCTTGAACGAGAAGGATTTTGTGCGGATCCTGAAGGAGCCGAAAAATGCGTTGCTCAAGCAGTACGTGGCATTGATGGAGACCGAAGGGGTCACCATCAGTTTCGATGCCGCGGCGATTGAAGAGATCGCGCGCCTGGCAGCGCAGGTAAATGAGTCGACCGAGAATATTGGAGCGCGCCGACTGCACACATTGATGTCGAATCTTCTGGAAGATATCATGTTCAATGTGCCGGATGAGAAAATGGGAAAAGTCAAAATAACCAAGTCGAAAGTGCAAGCGACGTTAAAGGAAATCATCGAAGATGAAGATCTCCGAAGATATATTCTGTAAACAGATTCCAATCGCCTTTCTGTTGGCGTTCCTGGTCTTCACCGGAACTTCGTTTGGATTGGACTATCCAAAGATGAAGCAGGAGACAACGGAAACGAACAAAGAGTCACCGATCCAAGTGACCGTAACGCCCAGACTACTGGACAAGGCGATTG
>CAUJJY010000399.1 GCA_963205155.1 Candidatus Zixiibacteriota bacterium
AGCAAGCACTTCCCCACGACCGAATGCGGTCACGTTGTAGACAGTAGGACGAGCATACGGCTGGGTGTCAGCGTTGCCATCGTCACCGTCGATTTCAAAGGCGCGGTCGCCGTTGGTCGAATCGTAAATTGCGAACAGGAATTGAAGGTTGCCAGTGTAACCCTGATCCCAATCGAAAGCATCGTCGTCATTGAAAGCTGATACAAGGTAGCGGCAATTGACGGTGCCACCAAACCATTCGAAGCCGTCGTCGAGATTGGCGAAGACTTCGATGTGGTCGATGGTAGTGCCGTTGCCGACGCCGCCCATGGTCAAGCCGTTGATTTCATTGGCAGCACCGATGATCGAGCCGCCGTGCTTGAGCTGAACCCACTGAATTACGCCGGAGTTGTCAAAGGCGTTGCAGCCACCGTATTGGGTTTTCGGTGATGGTGTGAGGCCTTCGACGAAGTTGGTGGCGCAGATTTCAGGAGCAGTAACCGTTCCATTGATCGGTGCGTTACCGAGAACGATGAGCGAGCCCCAGAGACCGCGGTCGGAGCGACCAAGATCGTTCGGGTCGTTAACATCGTCGGTTTGGGCCGTGAAGATGATCGGGCAGCAAGAGTCGCCAAGAGCAAAGATCTGGGCGTTGCGCTCGATGATCAAGCTGGAGACTGATCCGGGCGGAAGACCGGTGATACCCTTAATAATGGTGCCCTGCTCTATTGTTAGACGAGCTGAGTCGGTAACATAGGTCGGCCCTTGGAGGATGTAGATATTTTCGTTGGTCCAGTTGGTGTTCTTGTTGATGTCGCCAATTGCAACATTGACGAGGGTCTTGCCGGTTTCGTCGAAGCAAGTGGTTGTGCGCGGAGCGCAGTTGAAGTAGTTGCCTTCCCAGAGAGCTGTCCATTCGCAGGCCCAGTTGTTGGTCGCATCAAATGCACCAGCGTACGGGGCGGAGGAGAAGAAGGCATCTTCCGACGGAGCGTCGGTGCGCGGCTCGGTGAAAGCCGGGCTGTTCAGGGCCGGACGCGGATCAAGCGCCTGTTCGTTGGCAAAGCGAGCGCGTGACAGGTCCATTCCGAAGAAAAGCGGGTTGTCAATGATGTTATTCCAGGTCTGACCGGTCAATGTGACGGCGAGAGCCGGGTAATCGGTGAAGAGACGCTTCTCGGTGAATGACTGGTTTGAAGTCAGTTCGTTCGGAAGGGTCTTGGCGTTGCGGCCAATGTTCCACCAGATAGTTCCATAGATGGTCAGGTCGGAACCGGTGCCAACAGTGCCAGCATACGTCGGATTGGCGTAAGCCGGAGCGGCTGGAGTGAAGTTCGTGTTGTAGGAGCCGGTGAAGCAGCGGCTGCGATACTCGACGTCTTTCTGGGTCAGGATCGAGCAGTCGGGATAGGTCAAGCTGAATGACGGAGACGACTGGTCTTCCATGAAGACACCGTTACGCGGCCAGTCAATAATGATGGAATTACGGATGTGCCCGCCGGTGTTCTCTTTGAAGTGGAACGCCGCGTTGGCATTTGACGGAGCGGACGGAAGGATGCCGCGACCGATTGAAGTCACGTTGTAAACAACGGGACGAGCGGTCGGATCGGTATCGGCATTGCCGTCGTCGCCATCGGATTCAAACAGACGGTCGCCGTTGGTTGAATCTTTGATAGCAAAGAGGAACTGAAGCTTTCCGTGATACCCCTGATCCCAGTCGAAATCGTCATCATCGTTGAAAGCGGAGACGAGGTACTTACAGTTGACGTTGCCGCCGAACCATTCGAAACCGTCATCAAGGTTGGCGAAGACTTCGACATACTCGACGGTCGTGCCAGAACCGACACCACCGAGGGTAAGGCCGTTGATCTCGTTGGCGGCGCCAATAATTGAGCCACCGTGCTTGAACTGGTTATAGCGAATAATACCGGAATTGTCGGTCGGGTTGCAGCCACCGTAAGTCGTCTTGGCTGACGGCGGAAGTCCTTCGATGAAATTAGTCGGACAGATTTCCGGAGCAGTGACTGTTCCGTTGATCGGCGCGCGACCAAGGATGATGAGTGAGCCCCAGAGGCCGCGATCGGATGAGGTCAGATCGAACGGGTCGGAGACATCATCGGTACAAGCCGTCCAGATGATCGGGTCCTGCGCGGTACCGTTCGCAATGATGGTTGCGCCGCGTTCGACGATGAGTGAAGCGACGGCACCCGGAGCGAGGCCGGTGACACCTTTGATGATGGTTCCCGGCTGAATGGTCAACGTAACGCCCGAGATAACATAGGTGGGTCCCTGGAGAACGTAGACGTTGTTGCTGGTCCAACTCGTGTTGACGGCGATATCGCCGATCGGCACGAAGACCAGAGTCTTGCCCGGCTCGTTCGTACACTGTCCGAACGCGTAGGACGCAGACATCAGCAACATCATGATTACTGACAATAAGAATTTACGATGCACTGGTTACCTCCTGTGGTAGTTGTGCACAAGGGTTGTGGTTTCTGTTTTTGGGTAAGTAGAGAGATGTGATGCGATGCCTGTGGCATCGAAAGTTTTGCTTAGCTCCCACACGACAACTTGAGAAAGAATCAGGGAAGCGGAAAGGTGCTCCGAAGTATGTAAAACGTTCAACCATGTTCATCGTAAATTCGTCCGTGACAGTTAGCATCCGATAAAGGAACAGTTAGTTTTCGCCAATTCCTTACAGGGAGTAGCTCAAGCCGAGTGAAAAGGTCCTGCCAACACGATAGAGAGAGCGGACATACTCTTGTCCACCGGCTTCCTGAATTGTGTATTTGTCTTCGTTGAGAATATTCTTGGCTGCGAACTTCGCAGTCAGCAAGCCGAAGAGCCGCTGTGAGACGGAGAAGTCGACAAGTTGACGCGCTTTTTCGAAGATATCGGGGCTTTGATAGCCGACTTCCGAAAGACGGTCGCCGAATATATTGTAGTACAGCGCCATTTCGGTGTTGCCACCCGGGCTGGAATAGACAAGGTCGACATTGACTACATAGGGCGATTGACCGCCGAAGGGACGAGTTGTCTCGGTCGAGTCGGTTAGGTTGTTGGAGAGACGGTATGACAGTTCACGCGGATCGATATCAACTTCGGAGTGAACCAGCGTGAGGTTGCCGCCAAGCTGGAAGTTCTCAAGGAACTTGATTCCAGTGTGGTTGAGACGGCGGCGGAACTCGAGTTCGGCGCCATAGACCTTGGCCTTGGGAACATTGAGCCAACTAATATCTCCGAGGTCGGAAAGGTTGAAGCGTTCGATCGGATCCTGGAAGCGTTTGTAGAAACCGCTGACGGCGACGACTTCGCCGGGGCGGGTGAACCATTCCCAACGCAGATCGAAGTTGCGGATCAGGGTGCGCGTGAGTTTGGGATTACCGATGTTGTTATTGCCGGTCAAGAATTCGAAGCTATAAAACGGCGCCATTTCCCTGATCGTGGGGCGGGCGGTTGTGATGCTGAATGCGCCACGGAGATTCATGCTCGGCATCAGGTGGTAGACAAGATTGAGTGAGGGAAGCCAATCGGATGCTCCGTAGGCACCGCGAAAATCGGCGGAAGCAGAATCAATTGACTCGACCCACTGGTCGGTTTCCTCAAACCGCGCGCCGGCGATAATGTCGAGTTTGGAAGTAAGCTTCCAATCGATCATGCCGTAGAATGCTGTGATGTTTTGTTCGCCGGAATAAGTGTCGGTTTTGCGGCTCAAGTTTTCCGGAACAATACCCCAACGGTAATTCCAGCGGCTGTTGCGTTCATCCCAGGTTGAGTCGACGATGCCAAGGTTTTCGTCCTGAAGAATGCTGGAAGGGTCGCCGTTGTAGCTTGAGAAGAATCCCGGCGACTGGGTCGGGTTGAGGCGAAGCATCCAGTTGTCCTGATTACGATCTTTGGCAAGATACGCGCCGCCAATTTTAAGTTTGGTACCGTCCTTGGCGAAGGAAACAGGAATGGTAAGATCAGCCTTAACTTCCCGATTCTTCTCGGTCAGATAGCGAAAGTAGTGTGTTGGATACGGGAATCCGGTGATGATTCCGGCGGAAATCAGACTGTCATTTTCATCATAGTTCGCGATGTCCGTCCAGTAGCGCAGATCCGGATCTTCTTGCTTATTTGTGGCGAAAGAGGCGCTCCAATCGAGACGCGACTTCTTCATCAGGGGCAGTTTAAGGGCATGATCGCCGGAGTACTGTAGTACCTGCATCGAGCGTTCGGTGTATTGCCAGACGTGACTGCGAAGAACTTGGCCCTCTTCAGTGTAGCTTGTGTAACTACCTTCAACTTGCCGGGAGATTTTCTCGCCGTTCTGATTGCGATTTAGGCTGAAGCGCAGTTTGTGTTCCGGACTGATAGCGAGATTTGCCGAGAAAAGTCCTCCCCATAAGACTTCTTCCGAGGCTCTCCTGTCTGCATAGTCCTGGAAAGTGATCAGGCCGGTCAATTCACCGCCGGAGTTCACATTTTGCCACTTGCGATTTACGCCGTCGCCGCTGTAGGAGTAGTTGCGATTGTAGGTGAGGGAACCAAGAATTCCAAGCGGGCGGCCGAACATCGAATAGAGATTTCCGAAGGAGAGCGCGTAGCCCTGGTTCATCGGCGCTTTGCGTTCGCTGAAGCTGAAATCGCGATTGAGTTCCTTGGCAGCTTGATCAAGATAGCGGGCGCCTTCGGCATTAGTGCTGTTGCGAACCGTGGTGTAACCGGGGGTGTGGAAATTTGAGTCGGCCAGGATATCCGGTGCAGAACGGTAGTCGTCATCAAAGCCGAGCCATTCCTTGGAACTACCGGCATGAGTAAGAACGCCTTCCTTGAGCGAGACGTTATCATTATATGAGACTGAAGTTGAGAATTTGACGGTGAGTTGTTCCGGAAGATCCTTGGTGTTGATATTCACCGAACCGCCGGAGAAATTGCCCTGCTGATCGGGAGTGAAAGTTTTCTGGACAACAATATTGTCGAGGAGACCGGCCGGAATTAAGTCCATCTGCACTGCCGGACGATCGGGATCGGTGCTGGGCATCTGCGAGCCGTTGAGCTGGGTGTTGGAGTAACGGCCTTCCATTCCGCGAATGACGGAGTACTTGCCGTCGACAACCGACGCGCCGGTGATTTTCGACATAGCGGCGGCGGCATCGCTGGCGCCAGAGCGGGAAATGGCTTCCGAGCTGATAGCATCTTGTGCTGATGGCGCCTGTTGACGCAGTGAGAGCATGGCGGCTTCGCTGTTTGCAAGGCGGGTGGCTTCGACGACGACGACTTCACCGACGACGTCCTCGGTCTTTAGCGAGAAATCGAGTTTGGCGGTTTGGCCGGCAGTGACGACAGCGTTTTCGACCGTCAGTTTGGCATAGCCGATCATTTCAATTATGACGCGGTAGCTGCCGACCGGAACACTATTAATGAGGTAGTTGCCATCGAGATCGGCCTGTGCGCCGAGCTTGGTGCCTTCGATCATAACGACTGCGCCAATCAACGGCTCGCCGGTATCTTTGTTGACGACCTTGCCCATGATGCGGCCGGTCTCGATTGTCTGTGCATAGGCGTTGGACATTGACCCAACACAGATTAGCGCCAGCAGAATCGTAGACAGCGCGAGTAGAATTTTGTTTGTTGTGCGGGGAGACTTCGTCCCTGTGATTTCCTTCATTGCATTCCCTCTCCAGTTATTCCTTACCTGATAATCTGATTTAGTGGACGGAACTCGACTGAATCGTACGGTTGCCTGAAAGGATTGGTCGGTCCTGAACACGCGGGGAAAGTCAGCGATGGTTGTTAGAGGAATATTAGGAACAATTTAGAATTGCGAGTTTGGGAAGATTGGGAGTGTTAGGATTTGGTTAGGTGTGCCCTCACATTCGACAAAATCGGGATCGCAAGGGATACAACCCCCTAACCCCCTTTGCTAAGGGGGAATAACAAAGGGTGCAGCGCGAAGCCTGAGAATCGTCGATAAAGCTCTCACCCCGACGGATCATAGCGGTGTTGGGTAGTATAGAGACACACCCCGCCTTGTCCCGACTCGTCGGGACAAGGCACCCCTCTCTGGAGAGGAATTTAAGACGATTGGTGCGGAATGTGCGGGTGTGCCTTCGCTACCGAAAGTGTCGGAATCGTTGAGCTACATTCTGGCAGAAAGAGAAGAAATGGGTACAGCACCGTTTCGTTTCTGACGAAAGTACAACCCCCTAACCCGCTTTGCTGGGACTGTTGACAAAGCTCGGGTTTTGAGAATCGTTGCGAAAATCATTAACAGTCTAAGCTGGATTCCCGCTTTCGCGGGAATGACTTACAGCGAGGACAGTGATATTGATGAATCATTCCTATACAACGTGAGTTTTGCGACAACAGAGGGAGCAGATCCTTCGCCTGCGTAGCGGCTCAGGATGACAATATCGGGAGCAGTTTCAACAGGCCTATACGAACATAGAGGTTTTAGCGATACGTCAAACGAAGGCTTTGACGATTTCGCGCTGGAGGACCTGGAGTTCGCCGTAGGCGCGGTTAATCTCTTCGACTTTTTCCTGGAGTTTCTTCATGAGCTTGTTGCGTTCAAGGCCATTGCGCAGGACAATCAGGATATCAGAGTTGTCCCACGGTTTTTCGAGATATTGGAACAGACCGACATCATTGATGGCTTTGATAGCGTTTTCCTTGTCGGCATAGCCGGTGAGAATGATGCGCGGGACCTGCGGGTAGAGGTCACGGACCTTGGTGAGAAAGGTAATGCCATCCATTTCCGGCATGAGGTAGTCAGACATGACGAGATCGATTTCATTTTTCTCGATGAAAGCAAGCGCGGAATTTACCGACGTGAAGGTTTTGACATTGTAGTTGGTTTCGAGGCTCAAGAAAGAACTTAGGCTCGAGACGACCATTTCTTCGTCATCGACGATCACGATGGTTTCGGGTTGGTCAGCTTTATGTAAATCGGTCATTAGTTAACTCCTGTTGTCATACAACTTCTATTGCAACAATCGTGATGTCGTCGGGTTCCTGCCGGTCATCCCGATAAGTGACGGCGGAATCGGCGAGTCGTTCGACCATTTCATCGATACTGGTACTTAGGGCCGTGCCTAAATGTTCCGCCATGGCGCCATCATCAAACTGTGATCCGTCGGCACCGGCCGCTTCGCTGACGCCGTCGGTATAGAACAACAGGCGCTCACCGGGCTTTAGCTCAATCTCGGCACTTTCGCCGGGGAAGGTTGTCCCGGGAATGTCCACACCGAGAAAAAGGCCGTTAACGGGAACGCGTTCCAGACAACAGGCACCGGGTCGCAACAGAATCGGGTGCGGCAATCCGGCGTTGACAATTTGCACTTTGCGGGCGGCGGTGTCAAGGATTGCCACCAAACCGGCGACAAAGATACTCTCGGGCAGACCTTTGTGGAGGATATCACTCATGGCGGCGGCGATTTCGGTGAGCGGTTTTCCGCTGTAGATCGTTGTCGCGAAGGCGAATTTCAATAGTGCGGTGCTCAAAGCGGCTTGAATTCCGTGACCGGTGGCGTCGGCGACGAGGACGGCGATGCGGCCATCGGGGAGAGTCTGGATATCATAGAAGTCACCGCCGATTTCAAGGGCCGGGCGAAAAATAGCGGCGAAGCGGTAACCTTCGACCAATGGAAAAGACTTAGGCAAGAGGTTCCGCTGGACCTGCTGGGCGAGGTTCAGTTCCTGACGGAGAATTCCTTCGCGATTGGCGAGGGCATCGCAGCTGCGCACCGACTCGTCGAGCTCCTTGAGTTTCAGCTGGAGCGTTTCTTCGAGAGTCTTGTTCTGGATACCGTTGCGCAGAACCATCTTGATGTGTTCATTCTCCCACGGCTTCTCGATGTATTGATAGAGGCCGATTTCGTTGATTGCTTTGATGGCGTTGCCCTTGTCGGCGTAGCCGGTGAGCAGTATCCGCGGCACGGTGGGATAGAGCTTCTTGACTTCGGCGAGAAAATCCAGTCCGCTTAGTTCAGGCATCAAGAAGTCGGAAATGACCGCATCGATCGGATGCCGTTGAATCGCATTGAGCGCCTCGGTCGGCGAGCGAAAGGTGAGCACATTGTAGTCTGTATCCATTTGCAGGAGAGTCCGCAGACTGGACAAGACGATATCTTCATCGTCCACAATCAGTACTGTGTGGCGATGAGAGACATTACGATGTGTCAGCGTGTCGTTTACCATAATGAGAATAATACTTTCAGTTTATACGCGATTCCCGAAAAATCCCCGAAAATGACAAATCAACGCGGGCGATCAATATGCACGCGGTCGACAATATTACGCAATCGACCGGCCAAAGTTTTTAGAATCCCCTGTGAGATTTGAACGTGATCAGCGAGGATTTCGACGAAGTCTTCACGATCAATTTTCAACAGCCGGGAATTCTGCACCGCCGTAGCGGTCAGTAATCGCACTTCTTCGTCGAAAAGAGCCCACGTTCCGAACGCCTGATTAGCACGAGCAGTAGTGATCTCCTGCAGATCCTTATGTATTCGCACGGAACCTTCGATGACCAGAAAGAGCGAATCGGCCGGGTCGTTTTCGCGATAGATCGTGTCGCCCGCAGAGAATGATGTTTCTCTGGCGATCGTTGCCAGGTATGCCAGTTGTTCGGTCGGTACCAGCGAGAAGACGTCAACGTTCTGCAGCAGGATGACCTTTTCAATCGTAGTTAGCATTGGTCCCTTATTTAAGTGTCATGACAGCGGATAATCAAGCAAAACATCGATGGAAGTTCAAGCTATTCCGGCACAGAATTAAGCGTGAGGATTCAGCGGCTCAAAAGGTACTGCGCCGTCTCGCTCAAGAATGGATCGGGGTTATCAAGGAATCTGGGCGCCAAAGCGCGCAAACGTTGGGAACCCAAGGGAGCGGCGCAAGCCAGTGCAAGTGTCTGCAGCCAGGGATCGGGAACTTCGAGGATACGCAGCAGGGTTGACTCGACAGACACAGGAGTTGATTCAGGCGCGGCCCTTTTGGTAAACAGGTCGGGTTGGCGCAGTTCCGACCATTGCTCGATAATCAGCAAAAGGCGCCAGCGAAGTTCACCCTGCAGATAATTGTCGAGGAACTCGATGGCGGTTGAACGTGAACTCTCGCGATTTCCGACCACACCCCAATATGCGCCGAGAATGTCGGCAGTGGGATGGATCAGGCCGAGCAACCGGAAGACAATTTCAAGCGACAAGGCGCAACGCTCTTTAAGCGCCTGCATAAGACAGCGCATGTCGGCGCGATTGTCCGACACTGAAAGATCGCGCAGAAATGTCTGATAGCGATCAAAGTCGGCGATTTCGCCAAAAATCAAATCCTGGACGGCCCCGGGGTCGATGCGCTGGTTTGGCACGGCACGGTGGAACTTATTCAGACCCTTCACCACAAAGAATCGCAGCGCGGGTGGAGTAGCACGTACACCCTGCAAGAGCGTCTGCACCGACTCGTGATCACGGATTCGCCAGATCACGCCGGGAAGATTGCGCCGGATCGAAGGATCAACGCGCGGATCAACGAGGCGTTGCGACAGCAGAGGCAGTAGACTTTTGCCGTAGGCGGCGAGGGCGTCCTTGGCAACGGCCCGGAAACGATAGTTGGCGAGACGCGCGATCAGCGGGTCGATGAAGTCAGGATCGCGACGACGTCCACATGACAAAACAGCGGCGGATTCAACAGCAGGCGAGGCATCGGCCAGTAGCTGTGCGAGAAAGACGCGGTAATGGTCGCCCTGTAGTATTCCGAGAAGCTTGGCGACCTCGACGCGACCAGTTTCGGCATCGGCATCGGTACGCACCAAGAAGACTTCGAGGCGGTCCTCATCCAGCAACTCACGGGCTTCGACGAGCTGGTGTTCGGCCATGCACGCTACGGCGGCTGTTTGCAGACGCGGATCGGCGTGGTTGAGGTAGTCTTTAAGCAGTTGTGCTCCCCGATCGCCGGCTTTGAGATACAGCAAGTAGATGACTTCGGTGCGCACACCCAAGTCGTCATCCTGCAAGAGGGTTTCTACTTCAGACAACAGACTCATGATAATCCTGCAGGAATTCGACCGCTTTGCGACGAACTTCCGGAGAGTCGTGATTGAGCAGCGGCCGAACGGTTGGAATTAGTTGCGGTGATTGGGCGGATTTCAATACATCCAGCGCATAGGCAACCTGGCGTGCATTGGGACTTGTCAGCGATGCGGTGAGTGCCTGAAGTGTCGCTGAGTCGTCAATGCGGAAACGGATTTCGTTAAGGTCAATTTCACGGCGTTCCAGTGCGAGGCGGAAGGCATTGGCGTATTCGCGACGAACGTACCAAGCGATGACTACCCAGCCGATGACCATCACGGCAACAATCAAGGCAAGTTGGCGCGAGGACGCTGCAAGTGC
>CAUJJY010000400.1 GCA_963205155.1 Candidatus Zixiibacteriota bacterium
CCGGTATCTCCGCCAATTACAGGTTTGCCTTTCCACATGCCTTCAGTAACAGTTAGCCCAAAGCCCTCGCGCGTTGACTTCTGAATTATTATATCTGAGAGACGCTGCAACGCATTGATGGTCCGATTGGCATCGGGCGGAAGCAACAAGACGTGAATATCCGGGTCATTGTTTGCTGCGGCGAGCACCTCGTCGAGAACGGCCTGACCTTCCGGGTCGTCATTGGCGCCACCACCGGCTAATACCAGTTGCGCCGGTACTGCGTGTTTCACCAGTTGGAATGCCTGGATGACGCCGAGCGGATCCTTGAATCGATCAAAGCGGGAGATCTGGGTGAGAATTGGACGGCTAGTATCCAGACCGAATTCAACACGCACAAGGTCGATTTCTTCCTGCGTGAGTTCCCTGTTCTTTTCGCTAAGCGGATCAATACTGGGTGCGACGAGCACCTGCGGATGACGCAGAGGTTGAGCAAATTCAGCAATCGAGAAAATGCTGGCGTCATAATTCTCGACATGACTTCGAAGAGCGCGCCACACCGGGCGATACGGTCGGCTGATATCAATGTGAGCACGCCAAATCCACTTACCGCGCCGATCCGGACACAATCCCAACAACGCAGCGGGTTGCGGGTCGTGAATGATCACGATGTCGGCATCCTCCAGAATCGGACGAAGTCGCACGGCATTCGAATTGTTTGTTTCCCAATAATGCTCCCAGTCCCGTTTGCTCAAATTTACGGGCTGACCCTGCAGTCCGTTATGAATCGACTTGGTGATCTCGAAGAATCGAGGATTGCCATCAATGACCTCCCAAGAGGCTTCGAGGCCGACGTCGCGCATAAGAGGCACGAGCCAATCTAAGATTTCAGCTACTCCACCGCCCTGCCGGGTTGAGTTCACATGGACGACCCGGGCGTTTTCCAATCGCTCGCCCAGTCGGAGAAGCTGCCGAATCGTACCCACGCCAACAATGCTCTCGTATGCCGACAATGTTCTCTTCACTTTCGGCCACCAATTCCCTTCAATACTCCCACGATCTCTCGACGGATTTCGTCCAAATCGCTGAAGTAGAAGTCAATACCCCGCAATGCAGTGATTGTATCTTGATGTCCCGAATTTGACGCGCGCAACCATGTGCTGAAGTCATCGAGGTGATCAGATGAACGCCGGCGAGCATCCAAGAAATGAAAGTACACACTACCGATTGTCATTCGTTCAACGACAGCAGCCAGGTCTTTGGCTCGACTGGCTTGTTCGCCCGTATCAAAGACGACTGTCGTTGCTTGCATGAAGTAGAATTCATTCCCGGCACGAACCATCGGC
Organism: Candidatus Zixiibacteriota bacterium; assembly: GCA_963205155.1. Classification (GTDB taxonomy): domain Bacteria; phylum Zixibacteria; class MSB-5A5; order CAIYYT01; family CAIYYT01; genus JADJGC01. The sequence continues at coordinate 1,326 of CAUJJY010000400.1, forward strand.
ACCCATGGTTGAAGTTCGCCCAACCGATCCTCGAAAATGTCGATTAAATGAGTTCGAAGCAATTGAATGGAATCGTAATCGTAAGGATCAATAATGGCAAGTCGTTCGGCGAGTACTCGATCAAGTAGTCCGTTTTTTGCCCAGAGGGCGAGGTCATTGCGATAGTCGGGATTGTCAAATGTGGGTCGTAACCAGGTCTCACAAAAGTGATGGTAGATGACGTCTTCGGCGCAGACGCTGACGCGATCGCGCAGTTCTCGAAGATTGACGACCGGCGGTAGACCGCTCATCCGCGTCAGTAGGGCGCAATCCATGACTCTGAAAGGAGTTGTTTTTGCCATGTTTCCTTTCTCCTCAACAAGAGGCTGGTGCAAGCTTGAGCAGTATCAGGTGGACGAGTCCCAATGGATTTGCAACCCTGTAGGCACCAGGTACTTCTATGCGATTGTCTACGACAATTGCCTGTCCGCCATTTTCGATCAACCACGACATCGCTTCAGCATCATTTGTGTCGTCGCCTGCGAAGGTTGTCATTTTGACGTCAAATGCGTCAGGATACAAGTCAAATAGCGCGCGAAGTCCTTCAGCTTTGTTGATCATCGAATCGAGTGGCATTTCGTGCGCAAATGGTCCCGGAAAAAGGTCCAGATTGTGAGCGGAAGCGAACGCCTTCAGAGTGTTAAGGAGACGGGGATGCATGTCAGCTTCCAGACTACGGAAGTGAATAGTTACAGACACGAATTTGTCCTCCAAGTCGATTTCAAATGGTTGCAACATCTCGCGCAGTTTCGGCAAGGCTCTGTCGCGGAGTCGCACGGCTCGCTCTTTAGCCAATGGATTGGCGACAGTGACCGCCTGTTGTGGACTCTGCCAAAACAACCCGCTTGTACCGCCAAGAAAGAGGTCTGGATTGTCGATTCTGTGTCGAAGGTCTTCAAGAGTACGACTTGTCAGAATCGCAACGGCTGTGTTGGGGCGCGATGACAATTCCTCCAGCATTAGTTGAGAGTCCGGCAAAATGGCCGCCACAGCTCGATTGGGAACGAGGTCGGATAAGGTGCCGTCAAAGTCGAAAACCCAAAGTTGCTTCACTTCGGATTCTCGCGTTCAGCTGCCAGAATCGACTGAATCCGTCGAATTTCTTCAAAAATATTGCTCCCCCATCCATAGATGTTGTTAGCGCTCACAAGCCGACGCATGCGAGTCATTCGCTCGCGTCGTTCGGTCTCATTCATTACCAGAACCGCATATAGAGAAGAAGCAACTTCATCTGTGTCGTAAGGATTCACTTGGATTGCATCGATAAGCTCGCGTGCCGCGCCGGTGTAGCGAGATAGCAACAACACACCGTCTCCGTCAATACGCGAAGCGATGAATTCCTTTGCGACGAGATTCATTCCGTCGTGGACGGAAGTTACAAGTAGCGTATGCGCCAACTGATAGGCTGCAAGGACTGTTGTGTAATCGTGATGGCCACGCAGGAATCTAATTGGCATCCACCGTCCATTTTGGTACTTCTGGTTGACTTCGTCGACGAGCGCCTCAACCTTTGAATCCAAACGACGATACTTGTCCACACCTGTGCGACTGGGAGCCGCGAGCTGCAAGAGAGTCACTTTGCCGTGTAAATCGGAGTTTCCGCGAAGTAGTTGGTCGAAGGCTCGAAGTCGCTCGGGGATGCCCTTAGTGTAGTCCAGGCGATCGACGCCGACAAGCAGCGTCTGTTCAGCGTTTGTGCAGTCGATCTCGGCAAGAATCTCCTGAGCACGCAGTGAAACCTTTTCATCCCCTGCGTCTGCAGCAATCTGATTAATGTCAACGCTTATTGGAAACGGTCGAACATACGTCATTTTCCCGCCGCGGAATATTCGGTAGTGTTCGCGATCGACACGCGATTCGATCGTGGCATCGACTGTATCAAGGAAGTTATTGCAGTGGTATTGGATGTGGAACCCCAGGAGGTCATTTCCTAAGAGACCATCCAGAAGTTCTTCGCCCCACGGCATTATTCGGAAAGCTTCAGCGTTTGGCCACGGTATATGCCAGAAGTGCACCAGGGTAAGGTCGGGACGATGATTCTTCAACATACGCGGGAGCAAGGCCAGGTGATAATCTTGAATGAACACAATAGCCGATTCGAGTTCAACTTCCTCAAGGACGGCTGCACAGAACTTTTCGTTTACTCTGCGGTAAGTTTCCCAATCGGCGCGAGAGAACGTCGGTCGTGCATAGGCAATATGGCAGAGGGGCCAGATTGCATTGTTGGCAACCCCGTCATAGTACCCGAGTTCTTCCCGACTCGTTAACCAGACGCGGCGAAGTGTATACCTGGGATCATGTTTGGGTACAACTACGCGATCGCTCCTATCGACTGTTCCTCGATCTGCAGAACCAGAACCGTGGGCAATCCAGGTACCGTTAACGGCGCGCAGGATCGGCTCGAGTCCAGTTACCATTCCGCTTGCCGGACGGACCTCCCGGTAGCCGGTGCCGACTGATTCGTGGATTATCGGTTCCCGGTTGGAAACGACTACCAACTTTGACCCGTCGGCCACTTCGCGGATAATTTTCGCCAGTGAGAACGAGTCGACCGGAGTACTATGATACTCCGAGCCAATACGGCTAGACTCTATTCGCTCCGGAATTTCGATCAAGTCGAGCGGCGCGTTTCTGTCGTCGTCTGCATTTCTCATACCGAGCCTCCTCGGCAAATGACAGTCGCCAACGCCGAGGCGTTGCGCGTTGCCGGAGTTTCATCGGATGTCGTCCGTAAACAGACTCCACTATCAAAGTACTTAAAGGTCGAGCAAGGCACGCACTTCAGGGTGGTGCGATTACAGTTTCAACAAGAGGATTCAAATTGTAACTTCGAGATTCGCCAGCGCACTTCAAATGAGTCACAGTCAAATCTGTCGATCAGTATTGCTCTAATAGGTATATGCTCCGGGTTCCCAATTCGTTTGAGCGATTTGTAAGTTATACGCACAGAGTTAATTGACTCCCGTCGCTGTATGACTGCAATTTCCCGTATCGCAGTCAGAACCAAGTGGAGTTTCCGAATGATTCGAATTTCTGATTGCAAAAACAGGCGTCATAACTGAAATTCACCTATATAGAACCATATTCTTCGCTCAATTCTTGACGGAAGTAGTCATGTCCGACCAGAACACTCAAATAACATTACTGCTTGAGCAAATCGCCGGGGGAGACAAGTCCGCCGTAGATTCACTGCTACCGCTGGTCTATCAAGAATTGCGGAAGCTGGCGCAGCACCAGCTAAAGGGCGAGCGGCCAAACCATACTCTCAATGCCACGGGCCTGGTGCATGAAGCCTATCTCAAATTGATCGATCAGAAAGAAGTAGCGTGGCAAAATCGGGTACACTTCATGGCGATCGCGGCTCAGGCGATGCGGCGAATACTGATTGACTATGCGCGTCGCCGTATAGCCGACAAACGAGGAGGCAATGTCGCCTTGGTGACGTACGACGAAGATTTACATTCGCGGGAAGCCCGTGCGGAAGAGATTATAGCGCTGGACACAGCGCTGGAGTTGCTTAAGCGGAGAAGTGAACGGCAAGCACAAATCGTGGAATACCGATTCTTCGGCGGGCTGACGCATGAAGAAATCGCTGCAGCTCTCGGCGTATCGATTCCGACGATTCGTCGCGATTGGCGCATGGCCAAAGCATGGCTGACTGTAGCTCTGGGAGCCTCCGAGACCGATGCAACGGCGGAGTAGACGTTTCTTTCCGGATATTTGCACTTTCAAGGCGGGGATTTAGTGGACGCAAAGCGCTGGCAACAAATCGAGGAGATATTTCAAACTGCGGTGGAACTTCCTGCTCCTAAGCGGGATGCTTATCTGCTGAACGCGTGCGGTTCGGATACAGGACTGCTGAATGAAGTCCGAGCATTGTTAGCGGCGGATGAAGAGCCTCATAGCATCCTCGGCGGCTTGGCGGTAGAGGCACTGTCAATTTCAGAGTCAGAGTCGTGGATTGGCAAGCAGATCGGGGTCTATCGGGTGACCGGCGAAATCGGAGCCGGCGGTATGGGCGTGGTGCTCGCAGCGGAGCGCGCCGATGGCGAATTTCAGCAGCAGGTGGCAATCAAGTTAGTTAAGCGCGGAATGGACTCCGACGAAATTGTAAAGCGATTCCAGCGCGAGCGCCAGATTCTGGCGCGGCTTCAGCATCCCAACATTGCGATGTTACTGGGTGGCGGTGTCACGACTGACGGGCGACCCTACTTCGTTATGGAGTACGTCGATGGCCTGCCGATTGATGTCTACTGCGATCAACGGATGCTGTCGATTGATGAACGTCTGCGTTTATTTTTGAAAGTCTGCGATACAGTGGCATTTGCACAGCGCAGTTTGGTGGTGCATCGCGATCTTAAGCCGAGCAATATTCTCGTGAGCGTTGAAGGTGACATCAAACTCCTAGACTTCGGAATTGCAAAGGTGATAAGTTCCGATTCAGATTCAGCAGATTATCCAGCGCTGACGAGAACAGGAATGCGAATCATGACACCGGAGTATGCCTCACCGGAGCAAATTGCCGGTGAACCGGTGACGACAGCATCTGACGTCTATTCACTGGGTGTGATCCTCTACCATCTGCTCACGGGATCATCGCCGCATCACGGCAGTGGTCGCTTCCCTGGCCAAGTAGGTCTCACACTTGAGACAACTGATCCAAAGAAGCCGAGCCAGAGCGTGGCGTCCGAGTTTGCGGCTGCAGAGCGCGGTTCGAAGTCTTCAAAGAAGACGGTATTAGCTCGCAGAACGGACATTCGTCAATTGCGGCGCCGCTTAGCCGGTGACTTGGACAATACTTGTCTCAAAGCACTGCGGGTCGACACCAATCGTCGCTACCACTCGGCGGAGCAACTGCACGACGACATCCGACGACACCTGGGTGGACTTCCGATTATGGCGCGTCCCGACACGATGTCCTATAGAGCCGCAAAGTTTGTTGGACGACACCGTAGACTTCTGGTTGCCGCGTCAATATCGTTTTGTGCCTTGGTGACGCTGGTTATCTACTATACCATACAGTTATCCCAAGAAAGGGACCGCGCCCGCCTTGAAGCAAGCAAGGCGCAGGAGGTCTCCCGCTTTCTGACCGGGATATTCAATCTCGCCGACCCAAACGAATCGCAAGGATCATCGGTAACGGCACGGGAACTGCTTGACAGCGGTGCTGTGCGTTTGGCAACGGAATTGTCGGGACAACCGGAAACGCAGGCGGATATGATGCAGCTGCTGGCGTCTATTTACCTGAACATGTCACAAATGGATCAAGCCCGGGACTTGACACGACAAGCCCACAAGATTCGTCAGTCGCAATTTGGCGAAAACAGCCAAGAAATAGCATCCACACTGCAGCTCATG
>CAUJJY010000401.1 GCA_963205155.1 Candidatus Zixiibacteriota bacterium
GTCGGCGGCAACGATGAGTATGTTCTGATCGGTGAAGTCGATGCTGCCCCGTTCAGAGAAGTCTACGGATATCGGGACAATAATGTACAGAACGGTAACACCTACTATTACGCCATCAACGCATACAACGGTTACGGCGAGTCTGACTTGTCGGACCCGGATGCATTTGATACTCCAAGACCGCAAGGCAGCACATCAATAGATCTCACCAACCAGAACTTAAATCGCAGCGGCTGGGACTTTTCAGAGAGAAGAACACGAGTCTGGGATTCAATCGACTCGGATATCTTCTTCGAATATGATGCCGATTTGGATGCGTTCTTTATATGGAGCAATAGAGATGATGTGTTTATCCAGTCATTTGGATATACAGACGACATTACTGATGTCAATTGGGGCGAGCCAGGTGGCGGTTGGAACAATGTTGGGTGGATGGAACTTGTGGAAGGTCACGCCTACATTATCGGGATGGGAGCACTGGACGAAGAAGATAACTCCGAGAATTATGCGGCAGTGCGGGTGACTAGTTTAGACTATTTGGATGAGCGAGTGAACTTTGAATGGGCATATCAGACGGATCGATTCAATCCGGAACTGAAGCGCGCACCTTCTAATGGAGAGATTCCCAGCATAGTCAAGTACAGAAGGAGTGGTAACTAATATGAAGCGGATTATTCTACTCACGACGCTGATGGCGACGATGGCGATTTTGTTCGCCAGTGTAGCCTTCGGCCAGTCGACCATGCGTCGCAGTTATAACGACCTTGACGTCGACATCTGGACCGATAAGGACGACGGTTCGAATTACTACGAAGGTGATGATATCACCATCTATTTCCGGGCCTCACGGGATTGTTACGTGACGATCTATGATCTGGACACGCGCGGCAACGTGAACCTGCTCTTCCCGGCCGATCCGCGGGACCGCAATCTCATTCGCGGCGACGAGATCTATATGATTCCGGATCGCGGCGACAACTATCAGTTGACGCTGGAAGGGCCTCCCGGAAACGAGACGATTCAGATTGTTGCCACGACCGATTATCATGCCGTGCCGGATTGGCGCGGACCGATGTCGGTATATGATGACGACTGGGGATTCAAGTATGATGGCGACAATGATGACTTTGTGAGGCGCGTTAACCGCCGGTATTTTCCGGATGACCAGTGCGCGGTCGATCAGGTCGCTTTCTATGTAGCGCCGCGTTACTACTATCAGCCGGAGAAGAACGACTGCTACGGCGACTGCGGCCAGGTTTACATTGATTATCCGGACGGCTGCGAAGTTTATGTCAACGGCGTGTTCTTCGGATACGCGCCGCTGTATGTACCTTCGATCTATCTGGGTCGTCATCGTGTGACGGTTTACTGGGGAGCGAGCATCGTATACAACGATTGGATCTTTGTTGATGCGTGGCATCCATACTTCGTCTACACGCGTCCGTGGTATGTTTACGATTACTGCTATACCAACTGGTATCGCGGACATGTTTGGGATACGTGGAATGACGGGCCGTCGCGCTATAAGTATAAAGACAGAGACTTCTATTCATACAAGAAGCCGGATTCGCGCCGCGGTTATAGTGTGGTAACGAACACGCACGGCAAGTATGAGAAGTCGAAGATCTATGCCGATAAGTCGACGAGAATTGAGAAATTCAAATCGACCTACAACTACGACAAGTCGACGAAGACGTATACTGCCTCGAAGGGCAGGTACGATTACGACAAGGGCAAGAATACCAGTTCGAGCAAGGGCAGAGACTTCGACGACTACAATAGCGCCAAGAAGTCGACCAAGGGCTCGGGCGACAATGATGGTGTATACACCAAGCCAAAGTCCGGGAGCGGCAACGGCAAGGCCACGACCGGCGGCAACAATCAGGGCAAGTCTGGTGGCACCGTTAAGAAGCCGGCCGTAGGCAAGGGTAGTGACAGCGGTAAGGGCAGTTCCGGCGGTGACGTCAAGAAACCGGCGAGCAAGGGCAGCGATAACTCCGGCAAGGCGGCGCCGAGTTCAGGCGGCAAGAAGTCAAGCCCGTCTGTCGGCAGCGGCAGTAACAAATCGAGCGGAAGCGCTCCGAGCAAGTCGAGCGGCAGTTCCGGAAATTCCGGAGGCAAGAGCAACGGCAACTCGGGCGGTCACTCCGGAGGTAAGAAGAAGTAACACTTTCACCATGTGGTGCTTCCTATAGAGCGGGTTGCGGTCCGAGAGCCGAAGGGTGATCGGACCGCATCCCAATTTTGTATGCAGGCATTGTTGTTGACTCGCATGGAGATTGCTGTTAAGCTGGATGAGATTATGAGATACGGACGATACATATTTGGCGTCGCCTTGTGCGTGATGTTGCTGGGAGCATCGGCCTCCGGCGTGTCCCGCAAGCCGAAGACGGGCGGAGACAATAAGGCGAAGGCTGCTGACACCATTAAGCAGGTTCAGCCGAAGCAAGAATCCGACAAGAAGGCGGTGACACCGGCGTTGCCGGTGAAGAAGGATAGCAGTGCGACAAAGCAAGTAACGCCGGCGAAGTTTAATGACTTCCGCGATGAGAACAAAAACGGAATAGACGATCGGTTGGAGAAGACGAGCACCGAAGGGAAGAAGCCTTCATCGACAGCTACCAAGAAGACCGAGACGAAGAAAACGGAGACGAAGAAGACCGAAACAAAGAAGTCCAGCACGATAACCAAGACCCCGACCACTTCAAAGAAGTCCAAGTAGTTTTCCATATACCGGAAAATAAGAAGGCGATGTCCCCACATGGGTGCATCGCCTTCTTGTTTGCGTGGTAAACGATTCTACTTCAAGTAACCAGAACAGTCACAGGTGAGGCCGGGATTCGGCCCACCGGAAAACACGAATTGTATCAAATAAACTGCGTCAGAAATGGTGACGGCGCCACTGCAGTCGGCATCGCCGGAACCGATTGGATCCGGGGCCGGCGCGATGCCTCCGAGGAAGACAAAGGAGATCAAAGCAACGGCGTCACTGACGGTGTAAGCGCCACTTCCGTCGGCATCCCCGACCAGCCAAGTACATGACTGCGGCAGATTGACATTCACCAGTTCCAGACTGGAGAACAAAGACAGCTGGTTTTCGGCATCTTTGGCGCGGACGCGATAAAAGTAGGCGCCATCAGTCAAGCCGGAGACATGGAAGGTGGAGTCGGTTTCGGTGTTGGTCAGCATCGTTTGGCTGGCATAGGAATCGACGGGATAGATGTCATCGATCCAGACACCGGGGTCATTGACGAATCCGTCGCTGGTATAGCGGAAGCGATAGAGAATGTTCTGTCCGACATAAGGGGTCAGACTGAACTTTGCCAGGACCCAGCCGGTGGAGGCGCCGGTGATACCGTTGCCGATATTGTTGCCGTTGGGGTCAGCATTAGTAGTGATGTTGCCGGGTAGTGTCGCCCAGGTGGCGCCGCCATTGGTGGAGACTTCGACGTAGGCGTAGTCCCAGCCGCTTTCGATATCATACCAAGCGTTAAACTTCAGAGTGTCACCCGGGAGAACCTCAAGGGGGTTAACCGCGGTGAGACGGTTGTTTAGATTAGATGCAGTGCCCGAGAAGTATGACTTTGTGCCGGAGACCGCACGGATGGTTGAGGTGGTGAAGCCGTTTTCGACCCAATTGCCGCTGACGGTTTCGAGATTGTCGGTACCGCGGGCGTAGCCGCTTAATTGCCAGACTTCGAAGCTCTGTGCCGGATTGTCAAAGTCGAGATGATGCCAAGTCAGATCGAATTCACTGACTGTGATGTCGGCCTGTGCATAGATTGTAGGTTTATTCGGTGCGAGCAGTTTCTTCGGAGCTTCGGCAATTCGCGCCAGAAAGAGTTCCGGTCCAAGTGCATTTTGCACCAGCGGTGTGATGCGGTTGGTTGGGGGCCAGAAGTTATCGCTGTCGTTGCCGATCTCGATGGTGACGGCGTAGTTCTTGTTCTTGGTGGTCTGTTCACCGTAGCCCCAATCATCGGTGGAGCCGTTGACAGGATAGAGCAATTGCCAGGGCGGTCCAACAGCATAGCCGGCCAGTGCAGCGACGGTGTCGGCCATGGACACAAAGAGATCATTGTCGGGTGTGTAGAGGCGGTCATAGCCCCACGGGTAAAGGAACAAATCCGAATAGGAATGCAGTGAGAGTGTGATGACGAAGTTTCTCGATTCGATGAAGGTCTTTTCGACCTGCGTTTCCGGTTCGGAGAACGGACCGGTGCCGCGGTAGGTATTATCCGCGCCGACCGGTGAGGAGCCCTCATCGTCATATCCCCACTGATATCCGTAGTTACGATTAAGGTCGACGCCGAAACTGCCGTTACCATTGTTGCGGCGATTCTTGCGCCACATTCCACCGCCGCCGGGGTCAGTCTCTTCGTTGTAATAGTATCCATCCGGATTCATGCAGGGGCTGAAGAACAGCTCGCGATTATTTACCAAATAGGTCACCTGCGGATTCGTACCGTAGTTATTGGTGAGATAACGCATGAAATAGATCAGGGCTTCGGGAGTGATGACTTCGCGAGCATGATGAGCGGCGTAGTAGTAAACTTCAGGTTCGCTTTCATCCACCAGCGGATTGTCGGAAATCTTCATGACATAGATCGGGCGCAGTTCGAGAGTGTTGCCGATCGACCACTTCGGACGTACTGTGAGTGGATTGGCGGTGGCGATTGAGTCCATTACCAGTTCAATTTCATCGAGAGTGCGATAACCGCCCATGGTCTTGGCGGGATCAAAACGGCTTTGGAAGAACGAAGTCACATCCGGGATGGAGACTTCGTACTTAAGACCGCTGGCGGCGAGTTGTTGCAGTTCTGCATCTGTGACGACCACGTCGACAAACTTTTCGCCGGTGTAAACCTCGTCGAGTTGCAGGGATTTCAATGTCAGGTAATCAGCACGCGTTTCGATGGTGATGCGCGCTTGTGAGAATTGCTCGGCGGCTTGAATGTGGTTCGTGAGTGATGCCCAGATCAATACTGCCAGGAGGCAAGAAACGATAGTCCGATGGGTGATCATCTGGCTGGCTCCTTCGCGTGGTGAAGTAAAATCAACGCCGCTGCTCGCGCGGCTGATAATCTGTTTTAGGATAACAATATAAGCTAAAATGGTGTTGAGGCAACACTATTCTCGACAGTGAATGATGCTTCAACCTGATGAGGGATGATCGGCAAAGCGATGGTGAATTTTGTGCCGTTTCCGACTTGGGATTGGCATGTGATTGTCCCACCGTGTGCCATGACCCACTTTCGCGCGAGTGCTAAACCGAGACCTGTACCATCAGCTTTTCCGGAGGTGTAGAACGGTGTGAAGATTCGCGAGAGCTGGTCTTCAGTCATTCCCTTACCGTGGTCGGCAATTTCCAACAGGAACATCTCTGCAGCGCTATCGAAGCGAAGATCGAGTGCGATCGACTGCTGCGGCGCAGATGCCTGGATAGCGTTCTCGATGAGATTGATCAAGGTGTTGAGAATCAGCAGGGGGTCGCAGACGAATTGCGGAGTATTGCTCTGGCAATTGACGATCAACTGGAGGTCGCGTTCGATTAGTTTGTGCTCGAAATGTGTCGTCAGCGCAAGACGGATTTCTGCAAATGTCGTGAGAACTGGAGAGATTTCACCGACGCGGGAGAGTTTGAGAAAACGATCGAGCATTTCGCCGGTGATGCGAGCCTCGCGGAGAATTCCGGAGACCATCTCGGCCGTTGGACCGTCGGCGCATAGTTTCTTCAGTAACTGCGAATATCCGATTACCGCTCCCATCGAGTTGCGCAATTGATGGGCGAGACCGGCGGACATTTCACCGAGCACAGCCATCTGTTCCTTCACGACAATTTCGGCTTCGAGCCGCTTGAGTTCCGTGATGTCGGAGATGAGCAAGGTGGCGCCACGCACGGCGCCGTAAGCATCGGTAACCAATGAGCAAGTGACGGAGAGCCAGATTGTGCACTTGTTCCGTGCAAGAATTTCGATTTCCGGGATGCTCTTGCCAGTGCGAGTTCGCAGTGTTTCTGCGAGCAGGTTCTGAAGAGATGGCCATTCGCTTAATGTGCTTGCGTACTGACGGGCAAGGGCGTCGTCAGTGGCGATACCGAGGATTTTGGCGGCAGAGTCGTTGAAGTGGGTAATCGTGCCGTCAATGCTGCAACTCACGACGCCGGAGGGCATACTGCCGAGAACATCTTCGGTGTAGCGTTCGAGACTGGCGGCGCGATCGCGTTGTTGGGCATAGAGCTGCTGCAACTTCTGCTCTTTCGTTCGCAACTCACTGATGACTCTTTGAAAGGTCTCAACGGCAAAATCGACCGACTCCGGTTTGTCGGTGCGGGCGATGTCGGCGGCGATGGCTTGGCTCTTGATTTGGTTATAGGGCTTCATCGTGATCTTGAGGAGCATGACCGCCATGGTCAGAGCGGCGAGGACGCTAAGGACTTGAAAGAGCGTGTTGAGTGCTGCAAAGCGTTCAATATCGCTTAATTCGCCCGCATTAATTGCGACGACGAGTGTAAGTGGTTTGCCGTCATCACTTACGAAGTGAAAGAACCCTGTTCTCTCGGAGCCGCCGGAAGAGAGTTGATACGGTTCGGACAATGAGGCCGGCAGTCCGCTGTGAATTCCGCCGGCGATTGTTTTGGGTAGTCCATAAGACCTGCGAATTTCTGCGAGGCGTGTTGATGACACGAATGCGGAAGTCTGCGCTGAATCATCGCGAAGGAGGTCGGTTTCAATGAGCGTGATTTTAGTGAATCCGGAAGCCAAAGCCAGATCGCGCACCGGCTGGGAGTTGATGCGGTCAGTCGGATTCGAACGCAGTGCACCGGCAAGGAGCCGGCGGTTTTGTGAGGACTCGTCGAGGAGCTGTTGTTCCTGTGCCGACTTGGTCTGACTGAAATACCTTAAGGAGTTGAGATTGGCGACCAGGATCAGGAGGAACATGAAGGCAAGGGTGAGGCGAATGCGAATTTCGTAGGTAAATCCGATTCGTTTCAATAAGCCGACATCGATCTCGCCAGATTTGATCTTGGGAAGTCTCATCTTATGTATTATCGGCCGATAGCAGAGATGCAGTTAGCGGCAGTTAGGGCTTGCTTGCGGATAGATTAACGGGTATTCTAAAGCAGATGATAAGTCGAATTTGGATAATTATATTTTCGGCAGTATTGGCCGGTATGGCGGGGCAGAGTTCTGCGCAAGCGCCGGAGTATGTGCTGCGCTATGAGGCAAAGCATTTTGCGAAATTACTGCAAGTGACACAGCATCATGTAATCACCGAGCGATTTGACGCCAAGGAACTGAATGTATCGATTTATGCGTACCGACTTGACCAAAAAGCGGAGCAGGGGGCGATAACGGATAGTGCGCTGTTCAGTACAAGTAAGCTGGTTTTCGACGATTATTTCCTCGATTCGATGGAGGAAAATCGCCAGTACTTGCTGTCGCTGCCGATGGCGCGGGTAATGGCGAATCATCGAGTTAAGTATCTTGGGACGGTCGACACAATCGCGGGAATACCGTCGTACCAATACTCGATTGAATCAGAAGGAAGCCGAGAGTACCTGGTCTGGCTAGCGGAGGCGCCGGTGGGTTTGGAAAATCTGCTGCTGTGG
>CAUJJY010000402.1 GCA_963205155.1 Candidatus Zixiibacteriota bacterium
ATCATGGAGATGCGTAAGGTCAGTTAGAACCCACACGCGTCAATGCTCATCTGTCAAGTCATTCCTGCAATTTATTTTTAGCCGCCCGCGAAAAATCTTTGTATTCGCCCGATTTCCGCGATATATTTTGTTCGAGGAGCAGCCAATAATAACAAGCTGATTCTGGACATGACGAAATCAAAACCCGACTCCACGAAAAACGCTTTAGTCATATTTCTCGAAGACAAGCACCGCCTGCGCGTGCAATCGCAGTTTTCCGACTCGGTTGAAGCCAGTGATGTACAGTCACTGTATCAAGCTTTCATCGAGGACACTATCGCGGCCTGCCTGACGGTTGAGTCAGCCGACATTTTTGTCGCTTATTCGAGCGAGCGAGCGAAGAAATTCGTGCTGGAGGCAATCGAGAATTTAAAGGCTTCAATGAAGGGCAAATGCCGGGCACGATTGGAGCACGACGATATCGAGTTAGTAGCTCAGAGTGAAGGTGATATCAGCGCCAATTTTGAAAGCACGTTCAAGCGCTATTTTGATGCCGGTTATGCCGAGGTCGTGTTAATCGACTGCGTCACACCCACCATCACACAACGCATGCTGGAGAATGCTTTCAAGGTGTTGAAGAAGAAAGATGTTGTTTTCGGACCGACTCTCGAAGGCGCCTATTATTTGCTGGGTATGCGTAAGCTTGTACCGCAAATCTTCCGTCTGATCGACTGGTCGAACAGCATTAATATTTATAGCCGCATGGTAGAAGTCGCGCGCGATGTGCAATTGAACTGGGAAGAGATCGAGTTGTGGTATGATTTGCGCCAGCCGGGCGATCTGGAATTTTTGGTACGCGATATCAATGCTTTCCGCATCATCGGCGATGAGACTTCAGCGAAGGCGACCGAAGCAGTATTGGAGTCGTTACTGCAGAAACTGCAGGATGAGGAGCCTTAGTGGCTTGGTACAAGCTTGAGGAGATGATCTGGCAGGAAGTGCAGGAGATCGTCCCGGCCAAGTGCGACTTAGTTTTCCTTCCCGTCGGCACCATCGAAGCTCACGGCTCGGCGGCAATCGGCACTGACAACATCATTCCCCTATCTATCAGCGAATACCTGGCCGAGCGATTCAACGCGATCATGGCGCCGTGTGTTCACTATGGAATCACCAAATCGCTATATGGCTATGCCGGCTCTATCAACATTCGGCCCGAGGTGTTTACGCCATACATCCTCGATATTCTTCACTCATTCGCTGACAAGAAATTCAAGCGTTGTGTCATTGTCAACGGACACGGTGGCAACAACAACGCTCTGAAAGATGCCGCTTATCAGGCCTTCACCGATTATGGTATCAAGGTCGCCGTCGTCCATTGGTGGCAGTTGTGTGCCGACGTGACCCAGGAGGTATACGGCGGTCCCGGGGGCCATGCCGGTCTCGATGAAACCGGATTCGTGATGGCGATTGATCCGAAGTACGGCAACAAGGCGCGTTACGACAAGAAGATGGCTTATATCTTCAGCAGTGGTGCGGATGTTTATCCGATTCCCGGATCAGTATTGCTCTACGACAAAGACGGCCGCGGCGAACCGGATTTTAATGTCGAGAAGGGCAAGATCTTTGCAGCCAAAGTTAAGCAGAAAACGGGGGATTTTCTTCAAGACGTTTTTGAACGCTGGGCGAAATTCTTTCCCGAATAACCCTAACAGATAAATTCCCCAGAAGAAAAAGCAAGGGCGCAGCATGCTGCGCCCCTACGCGTTCAATCTCTGGCTAGCGTCACCTATATGCGGTACGCAATTGCCGCCATCAACTTGCTCGAGGAGTACTTCTGGGCGAGCGAGCTGTTTGCATCGTAGATCTCATAAGTTGCCCGCGCAAACCCAATGTCGAGCATGGCCACGCGGTCGATCAGGTAGCTGAATCCCAACGAGAAGGAATTGCGGTCCTTCTCTACCTGATTGGATTTGAAGAAGTCGCTAATCGGCAGTGGATCATGTTTGAATCCGGCTCTTAGCACCAGTCCGTATTGAGGCAGGATGGCTTCCGCGCCGAGACGGACATTGACAGCTTCTTTGTAGGAATTCTGCAGCGCAATGTTGTCTTCGTCGAAGAAGATATCACCATCATATTCCATCTGCGACCAATCTGCATATCCGAGATTACCTTCAACAAGAAATGTCCGGCTGCGGAATGCCAACCCGGCATTGAAAATAAATGGATGGGTGAGGTCGTATTCGTAGTAACCTTCGACGACGTCGCTCGAACCATCTTCAATAGTGCGCTGGATATAGTTTTCCTCGATCTTGTACTTCGTCGGTGCATCGACCGTTACTGCAGCGCTGACATTGGGGCTCATCTCTACCAGCATCCCCAAGCGGGCGCCGATACCCGAGTAACTGTCCTCAATGTTGTCGATATACTCCAAGCTACTCGAAATCGTCGACTGATTGTAGTTCCAGAAGTAGTCCTCGCCGCCGTGGTAATATATTAGCGTTGCACCGGCGGAGATTTTTGCGGACAATTCGATGGCGCCAGCCGCCGCATATTCGCGGATACTGCCGGTCTCCTCTTCGAAACCGCTTGAGTAAGCATCCTGCATATCAATTTCATAGGTGAAGGTGCGATCGAATGACTTTGTCCGGTTGACGCCGAACGCGACGACGAGAGCGCCACGATAGGTCGGCACCGGCACGGTAAGATTTATTGAACTGAAGCGTGTTTTGGTGACATCGTTTTCGGCGAAAGAACCGCCGCCTCCGGGACCGACAGATTCATTGCGGAATTTTTCGTGGGACATCGCCAGATAGAATTCGGGACGCTTGATTTTGGTCAGCGCGGCCGGGTTGTAGACGATGGCTGTACCGTCCTTTATTGAGACAATCACAGCTTCGCTCATGCCGACGGCGCGGCCACCGACGCCAAAGTAGTTTCCGGCCGATGCTTCGGTCATAAATGTCTGCTCGTCCTGGGCGACGACGGACAGCGTACCGAGCGCAAATGTAGAGAGGATGCAATAGATTAGGAGCTTCTTCACAGAGATAGCCCTCCGATGGTTGAAGTCTATTTACCGCGACGGCGAGGAGGCTTCTGCTCTTCCTTCTTGCCGTCATCCGTATTCGTGGGGGGATTTGTCACGGTTCCGCCGCCACCAGTGGTTGTACCACCCGGTCCGCCGACAACCGGCGGATTGGTCGTACCCGGCGTAAATGGAGGCGGATTGAGAATGGGATCTACACCGCGGGTATAGGGCGGCAACATGCCGCGCCGTTGTTCTGGCCGCGCGATCTGGTCGACCGTATCGACAACTAGAGAATTGTCGCTGTACCAGTAGTCTTCCCACCACCATGGATAAGCATAGTAGCTTCCCCACTTAGGGTTGGACCAATAGTACTCCGGATAATATCCGTAGTAGTAGCCATACGGGTAGGTGCCATAGTCAGTGTGGCAGCGCATACAGTCGCGATCGGCCTCGACGTGAGTGTAAGTATCAGTCGAGTCGCCGTTTTCTTCGCTGTGAGTGGCTGTCATGGTGGGATGTTTGATAATTGTGTAACACCCGGCCGAGGTGATAGCCGCTGCGAGTAACGCCGCGATTCCGATTATCAGATTTCTTGCTTTCATATCACCTCTCGGTTATACACCGTTAGAAGAACTCTAAGTACGTTATTCTCAAGCCACGCGTCGGATTCTTGGTGTCGTTGCGATTGCCCATAAGATTTTCCATATCGAATCCGATTTCGAGTCGCTCGGAAAAGATCCAACGAATGCCTACATTAAGATAACCCCAACCCTTGCCGGATCGTTCCGTGTCGCGATTGTCGGAAAGCGCCAAATCATATTCCGCTACCAGCAACAGGTCATTCTGCAATTGCAGGTCGGTACCGAGAAAGACCGAGACATCATCATCTTTGTCGACATCGTCTTCGAGTGAATAGTAGATTCCGGCATGAAGTCCGGACGACCACTTGTACGTACGGTAGCCTTTTGAGGTCACCGCATAGAAACCCTTGGACTTGAACATATAGCGTTCAAAGTCGTTGAAGTACCTGCCGTAGCCCTGGCCCTCGTAGCCGACACTGATTGCCGGCATGTACAGGGTTTCGGTGATCATTTGGTACTTGACCATGAACTGCATTTCGTTGTACCAGTCGGCTTTTTCGTCGCCGAGAACCTTCTCGCCGCCATAAGACATACCGACCATGAACCGGCGGTGCAAACCGATTGTCGTCTGGCCGACAAGCGAACCATTCGATGAAGTTCGCACCTGAAAATCGAAACTTGCTCGCGGAAGTGTCGCGGCCGTCGGACAATCTACCAGTTGTCGAGGTGGCAGGTTATCATATGAATAGATTCTCTGGACGTTGTCCTCGGAATCTCGATCACGACGGGTCACGCGCTCCGATTGCGCAAACAGACTAACCGAACAAAGCAGTAACGAACAAATTAGAAGTAGACGCGGCATCCGTGCCTCCTTGAATTAGCAGGACTCATTCTGCTTTGAATCTACGGCATTGTCCGGGCGGGTCAATAAAAACATTGGCGCGCCAAAGA
>CAUJJY010000403.1 GCA_963205155.1 Candidatus Zixiibacteriota bacterium
ACGGGCACTCTCGCCCGCCTTGAGCAGGCGGCTGCTGTTCGTCGCCAAAAGATCTTCGGAATACCAGATACTGATGTACTCTTCGGCTGACGAGCGGTTAAAGCCAAGGAATATCCGGTCGGCAGGATCAACGTAGATTCCCGGGAAGTAGTAGTGTTTCTTGTCAGCGCCGAAAACCTTGTCGACGTTAGCCAATGAACTGGCGGTATCGATACCCAAGACGCGAATTGCGCAGACGGTACCACTGCCCCAATTGAATCCCTGGTCGAAGGCCGTGTAGACTTTTCCATTTCTGAAGAGCACATCCTGCGTCATCGAGCTAAGCGTTCCGACACCCGCACCGGATTTCTGTTCCGCTTGCGGTGACGATGGATATGCGGGAATATTGACGCGTGGTCTGACGGTAACAACCGGATTGAGCACTGGATTGGTGATTTTCCAATAGGTTGTGTAGTTTGAACCGAACCACAGATTCGACAACAGGAACTCGCCGTCGGCGTCATCGTAAGTCACTGCCGGCTTGACGGTAAACGCGGTCGAGTTGTCGTTATACTTCAGATCCCAAAGGTCGTTATACGTGACCGGAGCACCGGAGTAGATTTGGAATTTCGGGAGGATTCGGACTTTGGCATATTGATATCCACCACCGAACTCCCATTGATTGGAGGTCAAATAGACGGCTTCATTGAAGTCAAAACCCAGGCCGGGATAGTCGGGCCAACAATTGGAAGGGACTGCGCCATTGACTGCAGCATTAAGATTATAACTCCACCAGTTCCCCATCGCGTCAGAGGTCTGGGATACAGAGACTAAATAAGAGGATTCGTCGACGTCATCGGTGCACAAGTAGAAAATGATGAAGTGACCGCCGTCAGGGTCATAGACGACTTTGGGATCGAAGATGAAGCCGCTTGCCGGCGGCGGGGTCGTGTTCTGGAACCAGAATCCAGCTGTTGCCTGAAGCAGTTTCTCACCGGTAACTTTGTCGAATATGGCAATCGAACTGTTGACGACTTCGACCACATGATTTGGTCCGGCGGCGACGTGCGGATCGGGCGGATCCCAACCGGTATTGCTGATGCCGACGAAGCTCTTGCAAGGCACATATCCCTTAATATCACGGTCGACGAGTTCTGCGGCGCGGTCGAGAATGAAGCGCGGATTTGCCGGATCGTAGGTTTCAACCGGGTACTTTAAATCGGGGCGAACCATCGGATCTTTGTGGTATTTGCGCTGCGGTTTGTTCGTCGAGATTGGATGAGGAACGGCGTTGATTTGTTGCGGGGATGTAACGACCGGCGCCAACGCGGCATTTGCCCGGGCGCTGCGATAAGTAACTGTCTCGTCGGCACGAATGGCGGCCGCGGAGATTAACACTATTAGTATGGCGAGAGAAAGATAGCGAGTGCGCATGAGAGAACCTTTGTCAAGCGTGCAATTATAAGGAATCGTCAAAGCCTTCAATAAAAGTACGCCGGAGCGACAAGTAGGTAAGGGGTTGCCCGGCGCGTTAAGTTGAGTGCATGTATACCGCATGTAATATATCTCATCGACCAATTTCGGCAAGGGAATACTTCCCTGCCTAATGGCGCGAATTGTCAAGTTCAGCCTTGTCACCGACGGGTAAATGCTTAGATTTATTGTATGCCTGAATCGTCCGACGACGCCGTTGAATTCCCGATAGACGGCATTTTGGATCTTCATCATTTTGATCCCAAAGATGTCAAGGAACTTGTCCCCGAATACATTGTCGCATGCCGCGAACGGGGGATATTCGAGATTCGTATCATTCACGGCAAGGGCATAGGACACTTGCGCCGGACGGTTCATGCGTTGCTGGAACGAAACGAGCATGTCGAGTCGTTTCGGCTTGATTCGCAGTCGTCGTCCTCGTGGGGGGCGACACTGGTTGTGTTGCGGAGATAGAGTTGGAAGACGATGATTCCTGCAACTTGGCGCGGCCCTTTTCGTTATATTAGGCTATAGATGAAATGCCGGTAGATTCGGTGGAGTTATCGCATCCTGCGCAGCAAGAGTCAATAACGTGCAGAGTATGCAAGAGAGACTTTCTTAGATAGAATTGAGTTTAACATAAGGAGATGAACATGCAGAATTTCAAAACGGCCATAACGGTTCTGTTGACGGCACTGCTGTTGGGCGCTTCGGCGGTAGTTGCTGCCACCCTGGATAAGGAGACAGCCGACCTGATCAAGAAAGCGGGCGACAAGGAGAAGTATCCCGACGCCAACGCGCTGTTGATCAAGCAGAATACGCTCTACGAATTCAATGCTGACGGCACCTGCAAGACGACCGACTATTTTCTGGCGAAAGTCCTTACCGAGTCCGGATTCAAAGACTACGGCGAGATGAAGCTCCCCTACTATAAGACGTATGACAGTATTGTCGTGAAGACGGCGCGAGTGATCAAGCAGGATGGATCGATCATCGATGTCCCGGCCGAAATGATGAAAGACATCTCGGATGCTTCGACAGAAGCGATGAACATATACGAAAGCGATGCACTGAACCGCGTAATCACGTTCAAGAATCTGGAAGTCGGCGATTGCGTCGAACTGATGGTTGAAGATTATCTCTATCATACGCCGATGGAAGGCGAATTCGACGGCATGGAAATTTTCCAGTTATTCGATCCGATTCTCTACAAGGAGGCGACGGTTATCGGTCCGAAGTCAAAACCGCTGCGTCACGTGAT
>CAUJJY010000404.1 GCA_963205155.1 Candidatus Zixiibacteriota bacterium
AAGAAACCCGCAATGAGCTCAATCAACTTGCGGAAGCGATCGCCGGAAATCCCAGCCTGTACTCCAACGGTATGCGAACCAACTACGGTTATGTGGGCGATGTCGGCAGTCTGCCGCCGAGCCTTGATGCGCTGGTTAACAATCCAGGCTATGGGACATGGCGGGGACCGTATGTGCGCACCGATTTTTCCGGGTATGCGGATGATTTCAAGAAGGATGCATGGGGAACGCTGTACGCTTACACCGGCAGCGTCAGCATCGAGTCGACCGGCGGCGGCGACACACTGACGCGCAGTTTTGCGCAATTGACTTCGGATCTGACAGCGAATACACTGGCGGGAACGATCACCGATGCGGCGGGTAATCCGCCGGGTGATTCGGCTTCGAGAGTGCGAGTGGTGATTACTTATCCAAACGGAAGCGGCAGTTACAAAGATTCGACGCTGACGCCAAATTCCGGCGGCGTTTTCACTTACTCCAGTTGCCTGCCGATCGGCAACCATCGTTTGCGCGCGATTTACCAATCGACTGCAGACACGGTGCAGACATTTGTAAGCGTGTATCCAAAGTCATCGATGCAAACGAGTCTGCGCTTTCCGGGTGCGGTTTGGGCAGCATCGGGTGGAGGAGGAGGCGGTGGTGGAAGTGCTTCGGTGACGTATGTAGCAGGAAGCGCGTCGACGTACGGGGCGCAAAACTCATTCGTGCGATTTGACATCAAGAACACAGGTACGGCTGCGGTACTGATTTCATCAGTCCGGCTCACCTATTCCTTCACTGCTTATTTTGATCGCGTGTTTTGGAACACTACAAGAGTGGTTGATTCGAGCAATCCGTGGCCGGGAAGCAATCAAGCAGTAAGCTTCTCAACGATCATGACGCTGATGCCAACTGAACAGGCGACAATCAAGCTCGAGTATTTTCGTGTTGGACCCAGTAGCGGCGCGCGGGTGAATATGACCGGCCGGACGTTTGATGTTTTGTTCTCCGACGGCACGACCTTAACCATAACGACACCATAACGAGGATCATGAGTTGGCAGAATCAGTAGTCACTCACGCTGCAAGTCCGACTAATGCGGCGGCGGCAGCACAATCAGTACTTGAAGAACGGATCGGTGCGATTCCGCGCACGTCAGCGATTACGATCGAGCTCGCCAATGATTACTTGATTTGGAGCTATGCCGACGCGAACGGAGAAAAGCAGCCACGCTGTGGAGTACTGATTGATCCCAGGATGTACGAGCCGGCAACGGCGCTGAAGTACCTTGAACGTCTCACCTCGCAGAACCGCGACCATAACTGTGCAGTAAGTCTTTATCTCTCGTTATCGGATGCAATTCTTAGAAGCTTCTTTGTGCCGGCGGTTCCGACGAACGAACTGCAGCAAGTGGTGATATGGGAAGCCGGCAAAGTGTTTCCGTTCCAACCGGAGGCAGAATTCTTTGAATGGCGGGTAGTGGACACGGTTGAATGGGGAGGCGCCAAGAAGCATCAGATTCAGGCAGCGGCAATTCCGCCAGCGCGAATCCAGCCGGTCACGGACTTTTTGACGAGTCACTTTGAATTGAAGACGCTGACGCTGACCTCACTGGCGTGGGAGCCGCAGCTGGTCAAACTTAAGAAAAATCTTCCAGTGATCGCAGAGAAGAGTGTCGTTGTAGTGCGATTGTTCGGCAATCGATTGAGCGCACTCTGCTTCCATAAGATGGCTCTGGAATTCATCCGCGAGAATGAGCTCGACGGAGCGGTTACCGGCGACGAATTTGAAACCAGTCTGAACCTTTTGCAGGACGGGGAAGTTCACAGCCGCGACTTCAACACGTATCGTGGTTTTGACTGTGAAGCGATGGCACGGCTGGTCGCGGAGGAACTGGACTACTATTACGGGCGATTTTCCCAGCGGTCTGTCGATCTGATCCTGCTGGCACTTCCGAGCGAACTTGAAGAGCAAGCCAGTGAAGCTCTGAATCAAATGCTCGGTATTCCAGTAAGGTCTCTCACCAGCGAGAGCATCCTCCAGGGGGTTTTGCCGGCAGAGAGCGCGCACCTACTCGCACCGGCAGCATTGGAGATGCCGCTGCGGTCGAAGCCGCTGGAGCTGCTGCCGAAGGAGTACCGGAAGGCGGTCGGCGAACGGCGGATATTCCGTGGAGCATTGTTGGTTGGCGGTCTGGCGGTATTGATCGCGGTGCTGATGGTTGCCCTCCAATACGTGCAATTGCACAAAGCAAACGACGCCAAAGCCGATCTGGCGCGAACGATGTCACGGCTGCAGAATTCCGATGCATATCAAGGTGTCGTAATGATGCAGACACAAAGTGCGGCCTGGCAGACACAGTTGGCGCAACTGCACGGAACAAGCTTCGCCCACTCGGAATTTCTTCGCGCCTTGAGCCAGCTCACACCAGAGGGAATCTTCTTTTCCGACCTGCAATTGCAGATGGTACAGAATGAGCAGGGCGTACAGGTTGCGGCGGTTTCAATGAATGGTTTCATGGGCAGAGCCGAGCAGTATCCGGAAGTCGCTTTGAGCCGCTATGTCAAGACACTGCAGGAACAGCCACTGGTAAAACGAATCCATCTTCAGAATCAAGCTTACGAGGTTATCGATAATGATCGCCGGTTACGCTTCACGATTGTGCTGGAGGCGGCAAGATGATAAATGGGCTCCGCAAGAATCGAACAGTGGTTGTATTGCTGCTGGCGGGTGCAATAACGGCGGGCATCATCTATTTTCTGTTCTTGCCCGGCCGGGACCAACTGGCATTGCGGCAGAGCGAAAACGCCGCGCTCTTCCAAGAGATTGATGGATTGACAGATTTCCTCCGCTCGGCCGAGTCGACGAATCTTTTTGCGGCCTCATTAGGAGGCGAGCGTACGGCAACTCTCAATGAGATTTATGCGATTGACTCACTCGAGTCGTTCATTGACGATTTTACGGCAGGACTTGAAACGACGGGTATGTCCAATGTGCATATTGTGCCGGTGATCGACGATTTGCTGGCGCCGCCGACGGTTGAGTTGGATGGAGTGAAATTGGCGCAACTCAAGTTTGCGGTTGAAGCCAGCGGTGATTTTATCGACGGCGGAATGGCACTTGAGGAGATTGAGAAGCTGCGCTACTATGTTGCGGTGCCGACATTGTCGATTGCACACGATGACGGAGCTACTTCTGAAGTGACGTGGAACTTCGTCCTGCAGGCTCATTTCCGGACTGGGGGCGCTAATGGTCGCTGAAGGCACGCGCAAGAAAATAGTCTACGTCATCTTCATTGGCGCGGTCATTTACGGTGTTGTGAATTTCACTGGACGCAGCGGGAGTAGTGGAGCCGAGACATCGGCGCCGACAATCGAGCCGCTGGCGGCGGCGAATGTCGGCAGCTCCAATGCTGTTGATACAGTCGCGGGGATTTCATACGAATGGCGGCGCGATCCATTTGCTTACGGTTGGTCGGCTTCATCGGTTGAAGAAACTGAAACGCGGGTTACTCGATTTCAGCTGGAGGCCATATCAGAAGCAAACGGCCACCTGATGGCAATCATCAACGGTAAGCCACTTAGCCGGGGCGAAACGACTGAAGGCTGGACTGTCGTGCGATTAACCAAGTCCACAGCGACGCTTGAGCAGAACGGCAGGGAAATCCTGCTGGAAATGGGAAATTGAGGGAAGGACAATATATGAAACGGATTTCACTCGTCGTCATACTCCTGTCGCTTGCAGTAATTGGCGGACAGGCAACGGCGGACAACACAGCTCACGCGTTCTTGAACAATCGTGTCTCCTTGACTCTCGATCGCACGGACGTCGAAGCCGTCGTTCGCATGCTGGCGAAGCAACACGGATTCAATGTCGCCATCGCCGGAGAAGTGACCGGCGAGGCTTCGATGATTCTCAATAACGTGCCGCTTCACGAAGCTCTCGATGCGATTCTGCTGTCGAACAATCTGTCGTGGTACATGAAAGAGAATCTGATGGTGGTTAAGCCATCGGGGTTTTTGGCGAGCGACGAACGAGTGACGGCACTCGTGCGGCTCAAGCATGTTACCTGCGAGGAAGCGAAATTGGCAACCGGGCATCTGCTATCGACCGGCGGGAAGATCGAAATACTAGCGGAAGGCGCAGAAATGTCGACGCGTAGGGCAACGCCATCGGTGTTGAGCGTATCGGATCGCGGCGATATTGTCGCACAGATTCAGTCAGTGATTGCCGAACTTGACCGGCCGCAACCGATGTTGAATATCTCGGTGAAGCTGGTGGAGACGAACTTGTCGTTGGACGATAAGATTGGTCTGAACTGGCCGGAATCGTATCCAATGATATTTGGCGGTCTGCCTGATGTCGAGGGTGAAGGCGCAACGCCATTGGCATCACATCCGCTTGACGGCGGACGTTGGACG
>CAUJJY010000405.1 GCA_963205155.1 Candidatus Zixiibacteriota bacterium
TCGCGGCACAGGCGACTCAAATCCGCTTCACTGCAATCTCGTCGGCGATTCGACGGTACTGCAAAACTTCGTGAAGGAAATGTATCCGCCGGAATTGGTTGAGAATTGCCGCAAGGAATTGGAGGAGCGCGCTGACCTAACACAGTATACGACAACCAACGCGATGGCAGACATCGAAGAAGTACGCGCTTGGCTGGGATATGAGAAGATCAACATCATCGGCGTGTCGTATGGCGGACGCGCGGCTTTTGTTTATGCGCGGACTTATGGCGAACATGTGCGTTCGATGGTACTGTTGGGGCCGGCTGACATAGAATCGAAGATGCCGCTGTATCATGCTCATGAGGCCGAAGAGGCTTTCGATTCGCTGTTTGCGGATTGCCGCGATGATTCTTCGTGCAATGCCATGTTTCCAAATTTGGAGACCGAACTTCGGACTTTCGTTGAGGAACTGCGGTACAATCCGGCCATTGCCACAATCGTCGATGAATACACAATGGTGCCTGCTATGGTGACGATTCGGGCGGATGTATTTGTCGAGGCCCTGCGCAGTGCGATGTACTCATCATCCGGAGCGCGGCAAGTGCCGTGGATTGTACATCAAGCGAGCCTTGGAAACTATGCGCCGTTCCTTGACCGGATAATTCCGGAGTTAACCGGTTACCCACCATTTCTTGCCGAAGGAGCATACCTGTCGATCACCGGGGCGGAGGATGCGCCGTTTATCAGCACGGCCGAAACTGATTCGCTGACTGCGGGAACGTTGTTGGGGGATTACCGCGTCGCACAGCAGAAGCGTGCGGCCGAGTTGTGGCCAAAGGGAGAATTACCGGAGGATTACTTTAAGAACCTGACGGTGAATGCTCCGACGCTGATTTTACAGGGCGGGCGCGACCCAGTGATCGGCTGCAACAAAGCGATCAGGTATTTTGCGAATGGCCGTGAAATCGTAATTCCGCAGATGGCGCATGTGCCGGATGGGTTGAGCAATATAGAGTGTATAGATGAACTGATGCTCAATTTCCTCGAGTCAGTCGACTTCAATGCTATTGATACCTACTGCATTCGCAGCATGGCGCCGCCGCCGTTCAAAGTGAGTGAGGAAGAAAAATAGGCGTTTACCGCCGAAGGATGTCAGGAGCACGGGGCTCCTGACCTACTAAGTTTCGCGCCGAGCGCGTCTCTCCATTAAGAATTCTAAAAAGCTGCCGGTGACGCTACTTCGTCGTTGCCGGCGCTGCTGGCAGCGGTGCACCAACTTTGATATCACAGCGATGTCCCGGCTGTCCGTGAGGCGGATTCATGCCCGGAGCAGTTGTGGTCGTCATAGTGGGAGAAGGCAGCACAGTGACATTTGGCTGTTGAGTCGTCGGCTGCATGCTGTTCGATTGTTGCAGACCCGTTCCCGCGGGAGAATTGAGCGGGGCACCCACGGCGATGTCGCAGCGATGATTCGGTTGTCCGTGAGGCGGGTTTGTGCCTGCGAGCATAGTCGGCTCGGCACCCTTAAGAGATGTGGCAGTGCTGGGATTCGTCGTCGGACTGTTGGTGCTTTGCGATAACTGTGTTGTCGACGGAGTGGATTGTGTAGTGCTTGAATTAGTCGCCGGAGTTTCCTGTGCAGGGACTTTCGATGATTTACTGCAAGCCACAATGGAAGCTATTAGCAAGATTACAATCGCGACATTCAAGTGCTTCATGAGGGATCTCCTATTTCTGGTGCGGACGCTTATTGACAGTTCCACGAAGTGTTTTAATATACTTCAGTCAATACGTAATGTACGCTCTTATTATAGGGCGAAACATCCTTGTAACCAAGAATTTATCCGAGTAGTTTCGCGAGGCTAAGACATCTCGATGTTGCTGGATTAGCAAGCCCGGTGTTCGAGAGGCGGCATCGGATTCGCCCACCTTTCATGCCCATACCATTCTATAACCGAGATACCCACGTCCAAGTCGAAGTTTTATCGACTGGACCTGATTGCGGGCAATCAGAATGTCAGCGGTAATCAGGCGACCTCCCGCGTCAGGAGACCAGAGGCACATTGTGACCTGAAAGTCGCCATCATCTCTTCGTAATACATGCGGAGAGGTTACGCTATCCTGATAAGCCATAAACTCACTGCTGTCGTAGAAATTTCCCAAACCGGAAGTTCGAATTATCGCCTGCCAGTCCAAAACTTGAACTATAGGCTGGCAGAGTCGCTTCATGTCGTCGGAGTTCTTGCACCAGCGGTCCCAATGAAGGCTGTCTTCAAGCGCAGTGGAAATCACTTGAACATCCCAAATTGTATTGATGACAAAGGCCGGTCTCGCCGGTAAAACCAAACTTAACACTTCTTGCGCACACTCAAAAGCGTCCGTTGTATCAGCGATTGATGCCAATGACTCCGCTTTGACAAGTCGAATGGATCGGTCGAGTTTGTGAAATGCTCCCCAAGGAACTGAATCGAGACTATCGAGAATCACGACCGTCCGGGTGTCAAGGTCAATTCTCACGACGGCGGTAGCCGGCGCACCGCCACCTACGCTGGACCTCTCCGGAGTGTAATGAATCAGGTAGTAATCACCCTTTAAGTACTTCGTTGGAAAGTGAAAGTAAGTGCCTCTGTAATTCGATTCCAAATCGTCCCAACCGCTGAAGACGTCCGGGACCAGCACATCTTGAATTTGCCCCGTCTCAACTGTAATGATCTCAGGAAGAATCAATGGCCACTGACAAAACTTGAAGAGAAACTGGGCCCCAGCAGGTTCAACAAAACTCCAGGCTTTTCCCAATGCGGAATTGATGGTAACTGACGGGGCAAAGATACAACCTGAAAGAAGAGTTAGGAGAAGCAATAAACGGAGGCACCATTTCGGAATTGCCATGTTGAAGCCTACACTTTCCGTATTCAAAACGCTATCGGAAACGCTCTTGAACGAAAGTCAAGGTCACAGGACTTCCGACCCTTCTACTACTCCATCCGGTATGTAAACGCCCAAATCATGTTGGCGAATTGGTTCGCACCGGTGTCGCGCAGGGAAGTGCCCTGCAGAA
>CAUJJY010000406.1 GCA_963205155.1 Candidatus Zixiibacteriota bacterium
ATTCGTTTCCTGACGGATGCGTTTGTCGAGACCGCGCAGAAGCGCGCCGCCTCCGGTCAGGACGATACCTCGGTCGAGAATATCCGATGCCAATTCCGGCGGTGTTTGTTCAAGCGAGAGCCGAACGGCGTCGATGATCGAGGAAATTGGCTCGGAGAGAGCCTCTCTGATTTGTGTGGAAGTAATCTTGATATTCTTGGGCACGCCGGCAACCAGGTCGCGACCCTTGATTTCGATGGTTTCTTCACGCTCCAACTCGAAAGCCGAGCCAATTTTGATTTTGATTTCTTCAGCGGTGAGTTCGCCGATCAGAAGATTGAAGTTCTTTTTGGCGTAGGTGACAATCGCTTCGTTCATTTCGTCACCGGCGATGCGGATTGAAGTGTTGTTGACGATGCCGCTAAGGGCGATGACAGCGATTTCCGAAGTACCGCCACCAATATCGATGATCATAATACCTGACGGCTGGTCAACAGGAAGGCCGACACCGATAGCGGCTGCCATCGGCTCCTGGATCAGGTAGACGTCGCGTGCTCCGGCGTTTTCGGCAGAGTCGCGGACAGCGCGCTTTTCGACCTCGGTGATGCCCGAGGGTACACAGATGACGACGCGTGGCTTCATCAGGAATTTGTGGCGAACAACACGGCGGATAAAGTCGGAGAGAAGACGCTCGGTAATCTCGAAGTCGGCAATTACTCCATCTTTGAGCGGACGGATGGCGGTAATCTCGCCGGGGGTTCTGCCCAGCATTCGGCGAGCTTCGGAACCAATGGCAAGAATTTTGCCGGTGGAGACTTCGACCGCCACGACGGACGGTTCATTGAGCACGATCCCCTGCCCGCGAACGAATACCAGCGTGTTGGCGGTTCCGAGATCAATTCCTATATCATTTGAGAATCTGCTAAATATCGACATTCCGTGTCTTTATCCTCGAAAAAATCGTTGCAATTTATGAAGTTTAATCCTGACTGCAAGCGAATTATACCTGCTTCAGGGTGACATTGTTCCTGCTGCTGCCCTACAGAAGCCGGCGAAGATGTTGCGACTGACTTCATCTCGTCCCCATGCTTCCGGATGCCATTGTACTCCGAGTGTGAAACCCTCCCCTTCGATGGCCTCAATGACACCATCGGCAGATCCAGCCGAAACAATTAGGCCATTTCCGAGTTTGTTGACGCCCTGATGGTGGGCGGTATTGGTCTCGAATTCGGTCTTGCCAGTTAGGCGATGGAGCAAGGTGTCGGGCACAACCTTGACCACGTGTCTGGTGGAAAAGTCGAGCTCGCCGACCTGGGAGTGGTTGACTGCTCCCTTGCGATACGAGAGGTCCTGATGCAGGGATCCGCCAAAGGCGACGTTCATGATCTGGCTGCCACGGCAGATGCCGAGAATCGGTTTGCGTTTCCGATATGCTGCTTTGATGAGTGCGACCTCAAAGTGATCACGGCGCGGCATTTGCGGGTGACACAGCGGATCGAGCTTTTCGCCGTACAGGTCTGGATGGACATCATCTCCTCCGACGAAGAAAAGGCCATCAACAATCTCGCAGTAGCGATCAACAAATACGAGGTGTTCCGAAAGTGGAATCGCGATGGTGATAGCGCCGGCGGCTTCGATTGCTTCATAATAGTGCTGCTTCAAAAACTCAAAACGATAAGCCGGAAGCGCCTTGAAGTCGTGGTCCTCCGGTGTGAGGGCGAGGACAACACCGATCAATGGCTTGCTCATGGCAGACTTCTCCCGTCAGAAAGCATAGAGAATTCCGATGTGAAACTGTCCCCCGGCTTGAATACTGTTAATGCCAATTCGGTGTCCATAGTCAAGGCGAAAGGGCCCGACCGGCGACATGAACTGGATTCCGACGCCCGTGGTAACTGCAAGCCGGTGAAAGTCGAGATAGCGCAGCTTGGGTGCGATAATACCAGTATCAATGAAATACGAACCCCAAATCTTGCCGACGAGTTGCTTGCGGATTTCCAGATTCATCATGGCGATCGCTTCACCGCCGACGAAGACCAGGGATGTGTCGCCATCTTTGTCGATGACGATTGCCTGCGGGCCGAACTCATTTTCCGGGAAACCACGAATGGTGTAAGCACCGCCGAGATAGAATCGCTCGAGAATAGGAACTTCGTCGGAAGTGCCGAACTCGTTAACGT
This sequence comes from Candidatus Zixiibacteriota bacterium, assembly GCA_963205155.1. Classification (GTDB taxonomy): domain Bacteria; phylum Zixibacteria; class MSB-5A5; order CAIYYT01; family CAIYYT01; genus JADJGC01. The sequence continues at coordinate 2,160 of CAUJJY010000406.1, forward strand.
GTCCGAAACGCAGCCGCGAGGCAAAGATCGTGTTGCTGCTCCACCGATTGTACTTGGACCAGCTCCAGACGAACTTGATGAAATCATTGTCGCCGCCGAGAATTCCGCCAACGTACTCAAAACGGTAGCTGGTGTATGATCCGCTGGATGGATTGAAGCGGCTCTGAATCGGCCGGGCATCGCGTTCGAGCAAGAGGATTAGTCGGCGATTTATATCGATACCAACGTTTCTGCGTTCTACGTCAGAGACTTCGGTTCCCGCAGAATCCAGCCTAACTTCCTCATAGTTCAGCGAGGTCGAGAGTTTGGTCTTGAGCGAGAATTCCCTAACTGCTGTAGCATCGATGCTGAAGGAGCGAACGCGATAGTTGCCCTTTGGGGATGTTGCACGCGGTTCATACTCGAATGTGAGAATCAGCGGCATGCGAATTCTGAAGAAGTACGGCTCGGTGTAGGAGAATTGGAGATTTGGCCTGACGATAAGCGAGTCCTTCATCGTAAAGGCCGTGGTCAAAGTGAGACCAATCTTGCGCGCGCTCCCGCCGATATTACGATCACCGAACCGTCCGAGAGCGCTCAAGGCAACACCGGCGTCCTTGTCCTGCCCGGCGCCGACGCCGAAGCCGGCGTATCGAGGTGGCCGTTCAACGGCCCGGACATAGAAGTTGGGCTGGAGGCTGTCAAGGCTGCTCATTGAATCGGGAAGATCCAAGGTAACAAAGTTGAACAACCCGGTGCGGATCAATCGTTGCTGTGATTCAATGTATTTGTCACGCGTGTAGACGTCGTCACGCTTGAAGGTGATTTCGCGCCGAAAAACGCGGGGCTGGGTCATGAGATTTGTGTCAACAATAACATCACCGAAAAGAACCAGTTGATTTCGAATTATGTTGATGGTCACGGTAGCAGTGCCAGTACTCGCGCTCTTGTCAACGTCGACATCGATATTAGCGTAGGGATACCCTTTGTTGGCGAAAATAGTCTTGATGTCGTTCTTTGCTTCGTTGATGGCAAAGGTATTCAGATAGGTTCCCTCACGCAGTGGATGCGTTGTAACTGAGACGGCGTAACCTTCCGAGCCGAGATCACCGGTTACATCAAGTTTAGCGATACGATAGCGAGTGCCTTCATTGATCTGGATATGGACTACGGTCTTATCAGCTTTTTTCCCCGGCTGGAGGTTAATCGTGACGGTCGCATCATCAAATCCCTCGCTTTTGTAAAAATATTCGAGCAGGAGCCGATCACGGGCATAGCTGGCCTTTGTATACCGATTGACGCGCATCAACTTGATCCCCTGCCAGAAGCCGTCTTCGTTGGAATAGAGCTTGCTTTTGATGGTCTTCTCGCTGAAGGATTTGTTGCCTTCAATTACGATTTCTTCAATCGGCAACCGCTTGGTGAGTTGTTTGCGCAGCGCTACATCTTGCGCATCAAGAGCGCCAGCGAGCCCAAGAAACACTACAATTGCACAAGATATCGTGAAAAGACGGATCATCGAAATTCCCAATCGAGAATGAGATTCAGTCGCCAGAGGCGATCCCGGTCGTATTGTCCGCCAATAATGAAGTGCCGACCGAGGCGATATTCGGCGCCGTAATCGGCGCGACCGTCACTTGACAGCGACGAAACATAGGTATAGACATTTGGCAAAGTGTAGAGTCCGACGGATATGGTCGCTCCGGCAATTTCGTTCTTCTCATCATAGGTCGGCGCGATTTCGAATGTCTCCAATCCAAGCGATCTCGTCAGAGCTTGTCCCGCTCGGCCCGAGATGATTCCTGCGGCGCCGCCCGTAAGGCGATTTTGGAAATCCGATCCAAATTGCGAATCGGTTTGGCCCGATGCAGACTGATTCATGACCACCAAAGTGGCGATATCCTCATCGGAGAATCCCGAACCTGATTCTGCGCCCAATGAGGGCTGGGTGATTGTACCGCGGATTTGCAGCGGCACATCGGTGATGGATGAATTCGAGATATCGCCGGACATGTTGCGCACGCGCCAAGTGGCGTCGATGAAGAGCTGGGGATCGGGCTCTTCGATATTGTCAAACAGCAGATAACTACCCGGTTGAATGCGAAAGTTCATATCTCCGACATACATTGTGCCGCGCACGATATTGAGCGTGCCGATGTAATTGTCCCGCGCATTCTCGCGCAGAACGCGAAGTCTGCCGTCAAGGACCATATTCATGTCGGAGTTTTTCACGCTCACCGAGGCCGGGAGCATATCGACATTGATGTCCCAATCCCAAAGAGCGATGGTGTCGGCAGCGGCAATCGCAGCCGCGGTCAATTCGTCGTCAAATTCCTCAAGGTATTCCGCTTCAAAGACTGTCACATCGCCGCTAATCAACGGTGGATTGGCGCCGCTGATGGCCAGATCGAAATCGGCGCGTCCGTAGACCTCGCCAAGATCGTATTGGAACGGTACATCGTCACCGACGAGCGCCATCGAGTAATCAAAAATATCTTTGCTGATGATATTGATTTCGCCGGCGGCACGCACGGTACCGGAACGAAAACTACTGCCAAAGAATTTCTTGCGCTTGTGATTGACCCGGCCTTCAACCCATTCGACAATGACTTGCTTATCGTTCGAAGAAACTTGCGCTTCGATGTTTTCGATGGGATTCGCCATTTGATCGAGTTTGAGTGTGCCGTTGCTCAAGACGAAAGTTCCCTTCGACTGTGGTTGTTCGGGAGTGCCATAGACCTGCAAGTCGAGTTGGAAGTCACCCTGAAGATCTTCAACACTGGAATTGAACGACGACACAATTCCAAGGTTTGTACCGGACGAGCGGAGATTGAACAACATCGGTCTTTCCGGGACGTAGACGATACCGGAATCGAGATTCATGACTAAGGGATAGTTCCCATCGGCGAAGATGTCGTAACCGCGATAACTTAGAACCAGATCATGGAAGGTCAGGAGCGAATCGGCGAAGCGCAATTCGGCGGTGAGATTTCCGAGCGTATCGGGTCCAAACATCAGGTCATTTATTCCGCCGGTGACGACGATTGTCGGGTTGACGAGTTTGCCGGTCATCCGGCCGTCGAGGCTTAGCCTTCCCGTGAATGAGGAATCCATCTGAAGATCGCGAAGCCAGGTTGCGAAGTTGAAGTCTTCGGTGACAACGTGCAAGTCAATGGTCGTGTCGTAGCCGTAATCAACATCGAAGTTGATGGCGCCTTCGTTGCCGCGCAGTTTCAGATCACGGACGACAATCTTATCAGCGAGAAAGTCGACTGAAGCTGGCTGATCTTTGATATACTTGAGCGAGTCAAATTGGAAGAGAAAATCATTGACCGTCACAAAAGCAGTGCTATCCACCAGGGTCGCGTGAGCCTTGGCATCAAGTAGCATTCGTTGGTGGTATTGAGTGGCGCGGGTGATTTCCACCTCGTTGGAGTCGATGTCGATCGAAATCTTCACGCTGTCAGCGGGAAGATTCCAGACATCGCTCTTCCAGGCGAAGACATCAACGCTGCCGCGTTGGCCGTAAAGGAAGCTGGCGATATCAAAAAAGGCAAAAAGGCTGTCGGTCGAGAAGCCATAAAAGCTGCATGAGTCGCCAAAGAAGGTCCCGCGCAGGTCGGGGTCGAGTACTGGGCCAGTCACTTCATAATTGGCGAACCCGTGGCCGGAGAGTTCCTCGATGAAGAGGTCGCCCCAGAAGTCGGCAAGCTGGGTAGTGTTAAAGTTACCGGCGAGTGACATTTCTCCATCGTAGTTGACAACACCTTCAGTCGTGAATTGGGAGTTGTCATACCACA
>CAUJJY010000407.1 GCA_963205155.1 Candidatus Zixiibacteriota bacterium
TGTCGGCACGAAAAAAGACCCGGAAAACATGATCCTGCAGACCAATCTCGAGGCCGCTCACGAAGCCGCCCGCCAGATTCGCCTGCGCGATATCGGCGGCTTGATCATTCTCGATTTTATCGACATGTATTCGCACGCCAATCGCAAGGTGCTGTTCGAGGAGTTCAAGAGTTGTTTCGATAACGACCGCGCCAAGAACTCGATTCTTCCGGTGAGCGATTTCGGCTTAATTGAAATGACCCGCGAACGCACCAAACCGTCGATTATGTACACGCTGTCTGAATCGTGTCCGACCTGTCACGGTTTTGGGCGCATCATGTCGAAGGAAACGATGGCGATGAAGGTCGAACGCTGGTTCATGCGCGCCAAGGTTGCCAAAGCCGGCAAACGCTATCAGGTACGCTTCCATCCCGATGTCGCCAAGTTCATGATGAACGAGGATGTCAACCGTATCAAGGAAATCGAAAAAGCCCACCGCTTCAAAATCGAGATGGTCGCCGATGAGCTGTTGGCGCAGGACGATTACCGCATCATCGACATGATCGAAGATGTGGACATTACGGCGCTGTATCAGGGGGTACGGCCGTAAGGGGGATGGACTTGTTCGCTATCCGCACAATCATTACGCAACAGTCATCAAACTACTGACATTACGAGGCTGTCATCCCGGCGAAAGCCGGGATCCAGCCTTGATCATTTTAGTCCCGTCAGATCGTCACCTTGTTGCTTCATGTACTTCTTGAGTTTCGCAAGTACGGGCATCAGCGCGATCTCTTCCGCTCCCTCGGGAATCTTCGTAATATCCACCAAACCGCGATTGTCGTCGCCGATATCGTTTTCGGTTTCGAACTCGTCTTCCCGGTCCTGATCCGTCTCTTCAGTCGCCCATTCTGCGGGCATCCAGTCGATCATCGTTCCGCCGGCCTCTTCGTAATGAGGACTGACCAACCAATTGTGATCGTCCTCACGTGTTACACGAAAGTCGCGGACCCTGAACAGCTTTCCTGAATGAAGGTCAAACCGCTCCTCGTCAAGAGACGGCACCGGTTCGAACAAGTACATTTGGTCAAGTACTTCAGCCTTATTCTCTTCGGGAATGATGTATTCTTCAATCATCCGTCCGTGGACTTCGATCTTCTTGGTAGGAAACGGAAGGCGGGGTTCACCGTCTGATTTGTATGACATAAGCTCTCCTTTCTACTGATTGTCGCCACCTTAACGTGTATGAAAAAGTCTATTCCAGGATTTGCGTTGTCAATCACATTTTCGGTTCAGCGAGAAATCCAATCTTGCGATATCTCGCTAACTTTGTCCCCATTTGCGCTTGCCTCTTTCTCGACCATTGCTATATTTATTTGATCATCATCAATTGGAGGGTGGATACACCAAAGGGAAGATGTATGGCAATGAAGTTTCGGAACGTGGCCTTCCTGTTTATTGCCGCGTGCGCCGCGCTCATCTGTACCTTAAATTCGGAAGCCGCTGCACGTGTTTGGACGCTTTCGGAATTGGATACGCTTTCGAGTCGCGAATGGCTCTGGATCGACAAGACATACACGGAGCCGATTTCAGAATACTACACTGAAACAGAAGGTCCTGACAAACTGCCGGTACGATCTGATTACATTGCTCCAAAGTATCCGAAAGAGGCATCGAAGACGGGTGCCGAAGGTTCGGTTTGGGTAAAGATACTCGTCGACGAGAAGGGAAAAGTAAGAGTCGCCCGCATTCTGGAAGACTCCGGTACGGACGTTGGATTTGAGGATGCCGCGCTGGCAGCAGCGATTAAGTCAAAGTGGAAACCGGCTATCAAAGACGGTAAACGCATTCCCGTCTGGGTCGCATACAAATCAGCCTTTTACTTGAACATGACCGACGACGGAAGGCCAATTCGGCAAATCAACCGATGGCATTGGATAGCTGCCGGGGACTCAGTATACTTCAGTCACGGACTAAATTGGCAAGAACCCGCGAATGACGACATACCCGGCATAGATGATTCTGTCGGAGTTGAAGTGATGCCAGTCAAGGTGAAGGATCCGAAGATTAGTTATCCTGAAGCCGCACGAAAGCTTGAAATGGACGGAAGCGTTTGGGTAAAAGTGTTGGTCAGCCGTAGCGGACGTGTTGCCCAGGCAATGGTAGCCAAGGAGTCGGGATGCGACTGCGGCTTTGAGGAAAGTGCGCTCTGGGCTGCGATTAACTCCAAATGGAAACCCGCCATGTTTGACAAGAAGCCTATAGCGCTCTGGGTGACATATGAAATTAGGTTCGAATTGAGGCATTAGGCCGTAGAGCGGTACATCATGGGGTGTTCCTCACAAGCTACTCAACTTTGAGGCAGTATGTTCATCGTAACATGATCCCTACCACCTCCGGTCGATTGCCCGACCGTAGCGGCGGTCCCCAGGTGCCGGCGCCACAGGAAGTGTAGAGGTTGTAAGAACCATCGGTGTACAACCCAAAGTCGAGGCCGTTGTAGACACGCTTTGAAATATAGTTGAACGGCCAGATTTGCCCGCGATGTGTATGCCCCGCCAACTGCAGATTGACCCCAGCCTTCCTCATGATCTCCACAAAGCGCGGCTCATGAAAGAGTACGAGACTCGGCTGCGCCGGATTGATCTGCTCAACAATTGAATCCAGCTTCGCGGGGTTTCCGATAGTGAGATAGTCTATTCCCACTAACTGCACGCCTTCGAGATCGACAATCTCATCGCGAAGAATCCGCACATTGGTGCTTTGCAGGGCATCAAATGACTTTTGCAGTCCCACATAGGTCTCGTGATTGCCGGTGATAAAATACACTCCCAGCGGCGCCTGAATCTGATTCAGCGGTTCGACCAGATGGCTCAAGTCCTCGCCCGCGCCGTCAAACAAGTCGCCGGTGATCACCACGACATCCGGTTTAGCGCTATTGATGAGATTGACGACTTTCTGCGCAAATCCGGATCGATTGATTGCGCCGAGATGAATATCCGAAGCCTGCACAATCGTGCGGCCTTTCCATTGCTCCGGAAGATTCTCAATCTGGACAGTGATATTCTTCAACACCGGATTAGCTGCATTCCAAATTCCGTAGAACGAGAACAGCAGAGCTGCAATGTAGATCGGGGCACTTACCCAAGCGGCAAGAACATTGATGCCGGTAATCTTCACGATCAGCACCACGACCCAGCAGAGCATCGTCGCCATCATCAAGTACAGAAAGATTCCGAGCCAGCCGGCAGAGATGACATAGAGGAAGCGCGTGACAAAGTTCTCGTGCGTGTGAACAAGCATCGATGTGATGATGAAACTGAATGCAAGCGTCAGCATTGAGCCAAGGAGGATCTTCCGGAGCGGACCAGATCCGATTTGGAAAAACTTGATGAATGAGAAGAATATCCCTGCGTGGGCAGCGGCGATAATCAGTGAAGCAATGGTGACAAATACAAAGAAACTGGTTCTCATGTTCTCTATGGTACGCGAAAAATGTTAGTATCAAAAGTTGTCCATGATTTTTCTCCAAGGCTCAAAGTCGCTAATTGTCTGAAGCCTATGTCATTATATGACTTGCGTGGGGTTCTAATCACATTTGTTTGTATGTTGTCAGACAATGAGTTAAAGGATTTTCCCCAAAATAAATGTTGACAAATGTAGTCTTTGCCGATAATGTACAGCATGCAACCACAAGTCTTCCTCTTTAATTTTTAGGGTTAATGCATTTCGTAAGAGAATCAAGCCGAAGAAATTTATCAGGAGACGAGGCGCAATAGTGCGCAACAATCATTGTTTACCCGCGAACGCCGCGTAGTTGCCATCGCTGCCAATTTGCCGGTAAACCAAACAGGAGAGAGAAATGAACATCTTTGTAGGCAATCTGTCACGTCAGGCAACGGAAGAGGATCTTCGTCAGGCGTTTTCGGCCTTCGGCAATGTAGCCAAAGCCACCATCATTAAAGACAAGTTCTCGGGCGAGCCCCGCGGATTCGGCTTTGTCGAGATGGCGACTAAAGAGGAAGCAATGGCTGCTATCGCTGGAATGAACGGCAAGGAACTGCTTGGTCGTACCCTCAACGTCAACGAAGCGCGTCCGCGTGAAGCGGGTGGCGGCGGCGGCGGTTCTCGTGGTGGTGGCGGTGGTGATCGTCGCGGTGGCGGCGGTGGCCGTGGTGGATTCGGCGAGCGTCGCGATTACGGCGGCGGACGTCGCAACGGGTAATTTCCGTACCGACAGCATTGCGGTGTTATCGTCCGCTGCAATGAATGCCTAATAAATAAGTCGATATGACGCCGCTCGGGTAACTGGGCGGCGTTTTTTTTGTTTGTCGAATGGCGTCTCTGTCGGTAATTGGTAGCCCACCCGGAGCGAAGCGGAGGGTGGGACATTTGCCACCCCTGCAAGAGTCCCACCCTTCGCTATTCGAACACAGCGACCCCATTCTCGTATCGCCGACTATCTTGTTGCTGCGGTTTTCGACGGAAAGATCGCTTCGAGTGGGGTACCAGTTCACGCAATTTCGGGTCGCATGGCGAGACCAATAACGGCATCGTGCATGTGAACCATTTCACTATATCTTTATCTGCGAATATCCAGTTTTCCGACCGGATTTGGTATCTGGGTTAAGACCAAATCAGTCTTGCTTTTGTGAGCGCCAGCAATCTATCCCCAAAAATAGACAAAAAAGTTTCTTTATTACTTGACTAATTAAGTCCGATAATGTAGAGTGTACACTGTTGACATTGTGAAAAATGTCACTTATTGTGAGTAGGCGCTATGACTGATCGCAGCTACATCTCGTTCGATAAACGAATCGTAATTTTTGCCGGCGCTTATGGCTCCGGCAAGACCGAGGTTGCGGTCAACTATGCCATCCAATTGGCGCAACACTCCGAAGATCCCATTAGCATCATTGATCTCGACATCGTAAATCCCTATTTCCGTTCCCGCGAGGCTGCCCTCGAGATGGAAACTTACGGAATTCGCCCGATTAATCCGCTGGGCGAACAGACCTTCGCCGATCTGCCGATTATCGTCCCGCAAATACGCGCTTCGATCGAAAGCAGTTCCGGGCGAGTGATTATCGATGTCGGTGGGGATGACCTGGGCGCTCGAGTTTTGAGTTCGATGCACGACGCGTTAGAGACTGCGCAATACGAGTTCCTGATGGTGCTCAACGCCAACCGGCCGTTTACCTCGACTGTCGACGGGGCACTCAAGATGATGCACGATATCGAAACCTCGGCGCGATTGAATTTCACCGGAATCGTCTCCAACACGCACCTGATCGGTGAGACCACACCGCAGACCATTCTCGACGGAATTGCACTGGCACAGGCGGTTGCGGTGCGTGCCGAAATACCACTGGTGTTCGCCAGCGGGATGGATGAAGTGATAGCCAAACTTGAAAACAAGAATATTTCGACGCCGCTGTTTTCACTGTCGCGGCGCATGCTGAAGCCGTGGGAGCACGCAAGCAGCACGGCGAAAAACCATTAAGCGAAGGCAGGACAAGGAAACTTATGCCGGGTGTCATCATAGATAAGAACTACTGCAAAGGTTGTGAACTTTGCGTCAAAGCCTGTCCGCAGAAAATTCTCTCAATGTCCAAGGACATTACCATGCGCGGATATTTCTATGCCCTGATGCATGATCCTTCGCGCTGTATCGGCTGCCAACTGTGCGCGATCACCTGTCCTGATGCGGCAATAACTGTTAAGATGCACGGCACGCGCTTCGTGCTGTATGAGTATTGAGGCTGACATGACGCGAATATTAATGAAGGGCAATGAAGCCATCGCCGAAGCCGCTATCCGTGCCGGCGGTGTCCATTATTTTGCCTATCCGATAACGCCGCAGAGTGAAGTTGGCGAATATTTGGCTAAACGCCTACCCGAAGTCGGCGGCGTCTTTGTCCAGGCGGAATCTGAAGTCGCTGTCGGCAACATGCTGTTCGGCGCTGCTTCAACCGGCAAGCGCGTGTTCACTTCGTCTTCCAGTCCGGGCGTGAGCTTGATGCAGGAAGCGATCTCGTACATGGCCGGTGCACAGCTGCCGGTGGTGATTATCAATATCATGCGCGGAGGTCCAGGGCTTGGCGGAATTCTTCCGGCGCAATCGGATTACTTCCAATCCACCAAGGGTGGCGGGCACGGCGACTATCGTCTGCTCGTTCTCGCTCCGGCAAGTGTGCAGGAAGCCGTCGATCTGACCATGCTGGGATTTCACCTTGCCGACAAGTACCGCAATCCGGTGCTGGTAATTGGCGACGGTATGATTGGCCAGATGATGGAGCCGGTGGAGTTTCCGGATAAGTACGACGAACCAGCGCTGCCCGCGAAAGATTGGGCGATCACCGGTGCCAAGGGTCGCAAGCCGTTGATCACGAAGTCACTGTTCCTCGATCCCTATGCACTTGAGCAGAACAACATCGTAATTCACGCAAAATACGAGCAAATGAAGGCGAACGAGATTCGCTTTGAACTATACAAAGTCTCCGCCAAGAACCGCATGCTGATCGTTTCTTACGGCACTATGGCACGTATTTGCCAGACCGTTATCGATGATCTGGAAAGAGAAGGCGTCAGCATAGGTTTGCTTCGCCCGATCTCGCTGTGGCCATTCCCGGAGATGCAGATCCGCACTGAAGCGGCCAAACCAAATATCGAACGCGTATTGACTGTCGAAATGAGCATGGGGCAAATGGTCGAGGACGTTGACAAAGCCGTGCAGGGCAAGAAGCCGGTTGACTTCTTCGGTCGCACCGGCGGAATCGTCCCGGCTCCGGAAGAGGTTCGCGAGCGCATTCTGAAACTGCTTGATGGCAAGATGGCGAAGTGAGGTAAACGAAATGAACGAAGTCAAAGACAGCGCCACGACCATTACTTTCGCCCGCCCGCAGGCTTTCAGTGATATGGTCACTCATTATTGTCCAGGCTGTACCCACGGTATCATTCATCGCCTCGTTGCCGAGACCATCGACGAACTCAACATTCGCGAACGCACTGTCGGCGTAGCGCCGGTGGGTTGTTCAGTGCTGATATACAATTATTTCAACGTCGATTTTCTCGAGTCCCCGCATGGCCGTGCCCCGGCACTGGCAACAGGGCTCAAACGGGTCAGCCCGGAGCTGATAGTATTCACGTATCAGGGTGATGGCGACCTGGCTTCAATCGGACTTAGCGAAATCGTGCATGCCGCCAATCGTGGCGAGAAGTTTACGACGATATTCGTCAATAACGCCATCTACGGCATGACCGGCGGACAAATGGCGCCGACGACCATGCCGGGACAGGTGACTTCAACTTCGCCTTACGGTCGTAATGTCGAAGAGGCCGGTTGGCCGATGCGTATCTGCGAACTGCTGTCAACCTTGCGCACTCCGGGATACATCGAACGTGTTGCCGTTCACACTCCGCAGAATATAGTTCGCACCAAGAAGGCGATTCGTACGGCTTTCCAGAATCAGATTGACCGCCGCTGTTTTTCGCTCATTGAGGTGCTCTCGACTTGCCCGACCAACTGGGGACTGACACCGTGCGAAGCCACGAACTGGGTGCAGACCAATATGTCGCCGTATTATCCGCTCGGCGTTTTCAAGAAGCCCGAGCCAAGGATCGAGGTGTAGGTTGTCACAGTACGAAGTCACCTTCGCCGGATTCGGTGGACAGGGAATCATGACCGCGGGGCAGTTGTTGGCGTACGCGGGTATTCACGAGGGCAAGCAAGTTGTCTGGATACCGTCGTACGGACCGGAAATGCGCGGCGGCACAGCCTATTGCACAGTTGTGGTGTCGGACAGCCGCATCGGTTCGCCGATTATTAATACTCCATTGGGATTGGTGGTTTTCAATCGTCCGTCACTGGAGAAGTTCGCGCCAAGAGTGAAGCCGGGCGGAACCATCATCGTCAATTCGTCACTCATCGATATCACTTCGAATCGCAATGATGTTGCCGAGATTCTCGTCCCCGCCAACGACATTGCGATCAAAGCCGGCAATGTCAAGACGGTCAACATGATCATGCTGGGTGCCTTTGTCGGAGCTACCGAAGTGGTATCCTACAATACGTTGATCGAATTGGTGAAGGAGAAGATGGGAAAGAAGAAGGATCTGCTCGAAATGAATCTGCAGGTCGTCGACGAGGGGTATCATTTCGCCAAGTCGGCGCTAAGGGCCAAGGTGAAGGCATGAACCACGATTTCTCAAAATTACCCGATATCTTCGCCCGCCATCCGCAGGACGCGTCGTCGCTGATCATGATCCTGCAGGACATTCAGAAGGAGTACCGTTACCTGCCCTGCGAAGCGCTCAAGGAAACGGCAGTCAAGTTGCAGGTTCCGTTAAGCAAAGTTTTCTCGGTCGCGACATTTTACAATGCCTTCAGTCTGAATCCCAAAGGCGAAAAAGTCGTACGCGTGTGCGTCGGCACCGCCTGCCACATTCGCGGCGCAAAGCTGATTCAGGATCAAATTGAAAACGAGTTGAAAATTAAGGCCGGACAGACAACACCTGACATGAAATTCTCGCTCGAAGTCGTCGCTTGTGTCGGAGCCTGCGCGATGGCGCCCGTGGTCATTGTCAATGAGCAATATCACGGCTCGGTCAAGGTTACCGGTGCCAAGAAGTTGGTGAGGGGATAATATCATGAAAATCACGACATCCCAACATCTCGAACAATTGCGCTCGCTGTTCATCGCTGACGAAGCCAGACACAAGAAGAAGGTTATTGTCTGCTGCGGTACCGGCTGTCTTGCCAACGGGGCTGCGAAACTTGTGGAAGCTTTTCATTCTGCCCTGAAAGAGAACAACATCACCGATTTCTCCGTCGAAGCCGTCAAGGAAACCGGCTGTCATGGCTTCTGCGAGCAGGGTCCGCTTGTGGTCATCGAGCCGCAGGGAACAATCTAAATCAAGGTCAAGCCGAAGGATATTCCAGATATCATTTCCAAGTCTATACAGGGGCAGGAGATCATTACTGATCGTCTGTTTACCGATCCCGTGACCAACAAGCAGATCGAGAAATATAACGACGTCAAGTTCTTCAAACATCAGCACCGTTTGGCACTGCGCAATCTCGGCAAGATCGCTGCTCATTCGATCAAGGAATCGATCGCTGCCGGCGGCTACGCGGGAATTGCGAAAGCATTAACTACTATGACGCCTGACTCGGTGATTGCCGAAGTCGACAAAGCCAACCTGCGTGGTCGAGGCGGCGGCGGGTTCCCTGCCGGTCGCAAATGGAAGACATGCAAGTCGGTCGAATCCGACGTTCGCTATGTCATTTGCAACGGCGACGAGGGCGACCCGGGCGCATTTATGGATCGTTCTATTATGGAAGGCGATCCGCACAGCGTGCTCGAAGGCATGATGATCTGCGCTTATGCAGTGGGGGCAAAGCAAGGTTACATCTATGTTCGCGAAGAGTATCCGCTGGCAGTGATCCATCTCCAGAAGGCAATCGATGACTGCATTGAGTATGGACTGCTTGGCGACAACATCTTGGGAACGGATTTTTCATTTAACATCCGCATTGCCCGCGGAGCAGGCGCTTTCGTCTGTGGTGAATCATCGGCTCTCATGCGTTCGGTCGCGGGCGAAGTTGGCGAACCGCGCGCCAAGTACATCCGCTCTGTCGTTAAAGGTTTGCACGACAAACCGACGGTTCTTAACAATGTTGAAACCTATGTCAATGTACCGCTGATTATCGTTAAGGGTGCTGACTGGTTCAAGTCGATCGGCCGTCCGAATAATTCCGGTACCAAGGCTTTCTCGCTGGTCGGCAAGGTCCGCAACACCGGCCTGATTGAAGTCGCGATGGGCACGACTCTGCGCGAGATCATTTACGACATTGGCGGCGGCATTCTTGAAGACCGCCCGTTCAAAGCCGTTCAGACCGGCGGGCCATCCGGCGGCTGTCTTCCCGATGCGATGCTCGATTTGCCGGTTGATTTCGACTCACTCACCGAGAATGGTTCGATGATGGGCTCCGGCGGCATGATTGTCATGGACAACAAGACCTGCATGGTCGACGTCGCGCGATACTTTCTGAATTTTCTCGTCTCGGAGTCGTGTGGAAAATGCACGCCATGCCGCGAAGGTCTCTATCAACTGCACGAGATGACCATCAAAGTCTGCGAAGGCAAAGCATCGATGGAGGACCTGGAGAAGATCGAGAAGCTTTCCGATATGGTCGTTCTCGGCTCGCTCTGTGGTCTCGGCAAGTCCGGTCCGAATCCGGTGCTGTCGACACTTCGCTATTTCCGTGACGAATACATCGCACATATCCGCGACAAGAAATGCCCTGCCGGCGTCTGTCGCGAGTTGATTACCTATACCGTGATTGAAGAGAAATGTACCGGTTGTCTGGCTTGTATTACTGCCTGCGCCTACAATGCAATCACCGGCAAGAAGAAAGAACCGCACTACATTCATCAGGATCGCTGCACCAAATGTGGCGCTTGTGAAGCGGTCTGCAAGTTTGACGCAAT
>CAUJJY010000408.1 GCA_963205155.1 Candidatus Zixiibacteriota bacterium
CTTGCTGATCTCGTCAACCAATCTCTGCGATTACGCCATCCCGCCTGTGAGCACAATCGCTTCATACTAGCCGCGCAGCACCACCGCCGCCTGCCCGATCTCCTTGGCAATCTGATACGCCATCGCGTTGAAATACAACAGCGCCTTCTCGTCGCCGGCGCGGATCATCCTCTCGCACTCGCGCAAATCCGCCGCACCGATATATGCCACCAAGCCCGATTTGCGTGACAGCTTGTCGAGCATCTCCTTTTCCGTGAACTTGCCCGAGAAGCAAAGTTTCACCAGCGGTCCTACCGGAAGCGCCCCCGCGCGGTCAGGCGAAAACGGCCCCATACCCAGAAGCGCATCATTGACATCAACCACGCGTCCGCCCTCCAGCGCCGCTACCGACACGCCGCCGCCCATGTGCGCGCAGACATAGTTGACCTCTTCCAGCTTCTTGCCGATCTTCGCGGCCTCCCGGCGGCACACTTCCTTGATATTCAACGCATGCACGCGACACTTGCGTTCGATCTCGGGTATGCCCGATACCCTTGCGATGTCGGTGAAATTGTCAACCGTGATCGGATCGGAAATGAAGCACGGCACGCCCAGCTTCTGCCCGAAATGATGGGCGATGATCGCCCCCAAATTCGAGGCGTGATTCGAATACTTCATCGTCCGCAAATCAGACAACATCTGTTCACTGATTGCATACGATCCGCCCGCGAGCGGCTTAACCGGTGCCCCGCGTCCGACCACCGCCGCAATTTGCTTCAAGTCAATCTTCGTCGACTCCAGCCATGCATTGATGGCCGTCAGCCGGAATTCCAGAGAGTCGGCAACATTGTCGAATTGCGCGAGATCGTGGGCATCGTGCCGGATGCCTTCTTCCGCGACTTTGTTGTCCCTGTCCGCCGCGGCGGACCCGTCGAACACCGCAACTTTCGTCGATGTCGACCCGGGATTGATGATAAGAAGATACTTGGGCATATATTATCTCAATTCGATTACACGTGAGTTTCAATTAGTCTATGCCGACCTGTTTCTATTCCCCTCTAGAGAGGGGTGGCTCGGACACCCGAAGAATGAGGGCGGACGAGACGGGGTGTGTTATCTCGTGGGCGCAGCATGCTGCGCCCCTCCGGCTGCTTGTTCAACGCCAGATGTATCCCCCGCCCCCGCGCAAACGCTTCCAAATTCACCGCGACAAACTTCTCCTTCACCAGCGACTTGATCACATCCACCCACAGCTTTTCTTCAAACGGAAGCAGATTCGCCAGTACGCCGATCAAAATCGTATTCACCAATCGCGGGTTGCCCAGTTCGCCCGCAATCTTGTCGGCTTCGACATCGATCACGTTATGCGCCTTGTTCTTCAAATCGGCAATCGCGTCCTCGGGATAGTGGAACTCCTTCGAAGAGGTCACAATCGCCGGCACTAAAGTCGTATGCGACACAACTACCGTCCCCGTCTTCTTCATCCACCCGACAAAACGCAGCGCTTCGGCCTTTTCAAATCCCATCAAAAAATCAACTTCGCCCTGCTGAATCGTCGGAGAATAGACCTTCTTACCGATCCGCACGTGCGAGGTCACCACGCCGCCGCGTTGCGACATGCCGTGAATCTCCGACTTCTTGACATCCAGCCCGGCATGCATCGCGACCTCCGAGATGATCTCGCTCGCCAGAAGCACGCCCTGCCCGCCGACACCCACTATCAGAATGTTATAGAATTGTTCAGACATTTCGTAACTCCTCACGCTTTCGCAAACTGGCTTTTGAGCAATATCGCTTCGGTCGGACAAATCTGCGCGCACAACGTGCATCCCGTACAGAGTGTCTCATCGATAATCGCTTTCGCATGCCCCCGCTCGTTGGTTTCGGTCGATGCCGCAATCGCCGGACATGAAATCCGGAAGCACGCCGAACAGCCGTTGCACAATTCCAGATCGATCTGATACGGCTCATCCATGATCCGCTTCGGCATCAGCACGCACGGCCGCGAGGTCAATATTACCGACGGTCCCGGCGCCGCCATCTGCCGTTTCACGCAAGCCAGCGTCGCTTCGAAATCGTAGGCGTCCACTTCTTCGAAATTCTTCACGCCCAGCGCTTTCACGAGTTCGTGAATATCAGTCCGCCCGACCGGCTGCCCCATCAGCGTCTTGCCGGTGCCGGGATGTTCCTGCCCGCCCGTCATCGCCGTTGCGCGATTATCGAGAATGATCACCGTCACGTTCGATTGATTGTATACGGCATCCAGCAATCCCGTAATCCCCGAATGGAAAAACGTCGAATCGCCGATCACCGCCACTGTTCCCGTCGCCGAGCCTTGCACTTTCTCCATTCCAATCGCATTACCGATCGAAGCCCCCATGCAGATACAGGTATCCAGCGCATTCAGCGGCTTAAGTACACCCAGCGTATAGCAACCGATATCGCCGGTCACCGCGACACCGAGTTTCTTCAGCGCCATAAATGCCCCGCGATGAGGACACCCCGGACACAAAACCGGCGGACGCGGGAACAAGTCTTCTTGCGTAATCTCCGGCACGACAACCTTGTCGATCAGTCCGGCTTCTTTTAATCCCTTCGCTACTCGCGAAGGCGACAACTCGCCCAGCGCGCCGAAGTACTTCTTCCCCTCAACCTTGATTCCGGCAGCTTTGATCTGATCTTCGTACACCGGTTCAAGTTCTTCGACAACGAGTGTAATATCATGCGCCGCGACAAACTGGCGGATACCTTCCAGCGGAAGCGGATAACCAAATCCAATCTTGTAATAGTCAAACTGCGGAGCAACTTCCTTGGCATATTGGTAAGCCACGCCGCCGGTGATAATTCCGACCTTGGAGCCATTCGACTCGATGTAATTGAATGGCGTCTGTTCGGAATATTTTGCGAGATCGATCAGCCTCTGCGCAACCACGACGTGGCGTACCTTCGCATTTGAGGGAATCATCACATACTTTTCCGGATTCTTGACGAATTTGCGCTCTTGTGGATGCAATGGCTCGATCACTTCGACAATCCCCATCGTGTGCGAAATGCGCGTCGTCATCCGCAACATCACCGGAGTGTCGTAGCGCTCCGAAATCTCGTAAGCCGCCACCAGCATATCCTTCGATTCCTGCGAATCGGAAGGTTCAAGAAACGGGATATTCGCAAAGCGCGCGAAAATCCGGTTGTCCTGTTCATTCTGCGAAGAGTGCATCTCCGGATCGTCAGCCGACACGACCACGAATCCGCCGTTGACGCCGGTATACGCAAATGTCATCAGCGGATCGGCGGCGACATTCAGCCCGACATGCTTCATCGTCACCAGTGCTCGTGCGCCGCCGATCGAAGCCCCGATTCCCACCTCAAAAGCCACCTTCTCATTCGGTGACCATTGCGAATACACCGAGCGGTGCCGTTCGGCCATGGTCTCGAGAATCTCTGTCGAAGGCGTCCCCGGATACCCGACCGCCATCTTGACCCCGGCTTCATAAGCACCCCGCGCGACCGCTTCATTGCCCGACAAAAGTTGTTTCATTGTTAACTCGCTTTATGTAGAAAAGAACAAATCATCATCATCATGCCAAAGCGGCAAATTGAAAACCGTTTCGTAGAGGCGCAGCATGCTGCGCCCACCTATCTGTGGGTTCGGCTTCAGCCGAACACCTCATCATCGCCGCGTAGGGGCGCATGGCAATGCGCCCAAATCGGTACCCCACCCGAAGCGAAGCGTAGGGTGGGACTTCATCCCAGTAGGACAGACATTCCTGTCTGTCACTTACTTTCTCGCCTCGCCTGCTTGCGGGAGAGAGGCCGAACCGAAGGTCCCGCCCTGCGGAAGCGAGGACACTATCCGGTATCCACACCAAGACACATACCCGATGTGAATCTTTTCACAAATTAAGAGAATAACAGGATGAGAGCAACCCTTTTTTGTGCCATATTGTGATTGGCTTGGATCGGTGACGATCAAAATCTACGCGCGAGTAGTTTGTCCTCTAGTTCGTTAAGTACATGCATGTATTGGCTCTGCAGGCTACAAAGGTTTCGACCGAGCAGGTATTGAGCACTGGCAAATATCTTTTCTGATTCAAGCTGAACGAGAGTTGTATGCAGCAGAAGAACCCCGAATATCTTTGTCCCTCCCAGCGTCCGAAAGATAACATCCTCGTATCTCTTTAGAAACCTCTCGCTTTCACTGCTCACGATTCTACCAAAGTCAGGCTCTGAGCTACTTAGAAACAGTCTCCGATCTCTGACCACGAATTGAATGGCTAATGCCACAACCCCATGCAACCCACTAATCGAGATTTGTCGTTTTGCTTTTCTTAATTGATTTTCTAATGATCTACTTTGATTGTTCGATTTATAGAGCGTCTTGCACGCCATAGCATATTGCTGCCCTTGCAGTTCAAATACAATGTCTGGCTCTTTTAACTCTGAGTTGATTTTGCCAGAATCGAGCAACGAAAGCATCTGTAGTTCAAACATGAAGTCTTTTGCTTTTGAGTGCTCGATCGACGTAGGATCTACCGAACCTTTCATTAGCTTTCGAAGCATTGGCTGTATCTCCGGCCTGTGACCCGCGAATTTGACGACCGACGCGATGATCTGTAACTGCAACACGCCGCTCATGATCTCTCTGTACTTATCTTGGCCCCAAGATGATTGGTCTGTACCGATTCTAAGGGACTCGCTGTACTCCTTGCCAAAACTTATGATCCGGCCAATCTCAGACGATGGTGGAATTCCAACGCCGAACTTCAGAAAAGTATCTTCGACCATTAGGGCGTAATCTGCTATATCCTGCGCAGATGTCTTTTTTAGACGCAAGTCACTCATTATCAGTTAATCTCGGAAAGTCGACTTGAAAACGGCTCAGTCCTAATAGACTGTCTGTTATTCAAAACTGTCTTTGGAAGATCCGCTAGTCATCAATTAGAGGCAGTGATTGAAAGACCAGATATTCCCCCCTACCCCTTCACAATCTTCCGATACCGATTCCGTCTGTTTTCAAACGGCTTGCCCCCAAGTTCACGCTTATGCCAATCTTCATACTCGCGATAGTTGCCCTCAAACCAGCGCACATTGCCCTCGCCTTCGAAGACAATCAAGTGCGTGCAGATACGATCGAGGAAAAACCGGTCGTGGCTGATCACCATCGCACAACCCTTGAAGTTCATGATCGCCTCTTCCAAATTGCGCAGCATATTCACATCGAGATCGTTCGTCGGTTCGTCGAGTAGCAGCATATTCCCGCCCGCCTTGAGCACCTTGGCCAAGTGCGCCCGGTTGCGCTCGCCGCCCGACAACTCATTCACCATCTTCTGCTGATCGGTGCCCTTGAACCCGAACCGCGCCAGATACTGCCGGATCGGAACCTCCAACTTGCCCAGCATCACATTGTCGAGGCCGTCGCCGATCTCTTCGATCAGACTGACGTCCCCCTTGAACGAGTCGCGCTCCTGGTCAACGTATGCCAATTGTACCGTCGCTCCGACCGTGACCTCTCCCGAGGTCGGCTTCTCCTGCCCGACAATCATTCGGAACATTGTTGTCTTGCCGGTACCGTTAGGACCCACCAAACCGACAATCGCCGAACGCGGCACGATGAAACTGGCGTCCTTGAAAATCACCCGTTCGCCATATTGCTTGGACACATTCTTGAACTCGATCACCGACTCGCCCAACTCCGGCCCCGGCGCAATCACGATATTCGCGCCGCCCTCTTTGGTTGCGGCTTCTTCGCGCGCTACCAACTGTTCATACTCGATAATGCGCGAACGCGTCAGCTCCTGCCGGTCGCGGTTCGACATCTTGATCCACGCCAACTCGCGATTGAGCATCCGCGACCGCGGTGTCTCTTTCTTCTCGTCACCGGTGATTTTCGAAAGCTTCTGCTCCAGCCACGACGTGTAATTCCCCGAGTACGGGATTCCGTACCCGCCCTCAAGTTCCAATATCCACTTGGTGATATTATCGAGGAAATACCGGTCGTGCGTCACGATGATCACCGTCCCCGGATAATCCTTGAGCTGCTCTTCCAGCCAGTCGACCGTTTCGGCATCGAGATGGTTCGTCGGTTCGTCAAGCAGCAGCAAATCGGGCCGCTCCAGTAGCGCCTTGCACAGCGCTACCCGCCGCTTTTCACCGCCCGACAGCGTCTCGACAATCCGGTCATCATCCGGAAGACACAACGCGTCCGCCGCCTG
>CAUJJY010000409.1 GCA_963205155.1 Candidatus Zixiibacteriota bacterium
ATTCCGAAAAGATATTCCAAGCCCTCGGGGACAAGCGGGTTGCCTTCAATATCGAAGAATAGGTCGCCCTCGCTGGGATCAGGTAGCGTGTGCAAACCAAGATTATTGCTCTGCGGCTTAAGCAGGATGAACTTGTCTTTGCCGGTCTGGCGTTTGTGGTGTTGCAGTTGAGCTTGCCGTTTCAACCTTTCCAGCGAATCGTCGGAGACACCCTTGATGTGAGTGTGATTGGTGTCTGCCAGTTGCGCGAGCGTCAGGACACCGGCTGATGTGAGTTTGCGAATCTGGCTGGAACGGATATTCGCGACCTGCGATAGGTGGTCATCCTGCACCCGGCGATTCTGGCACAATGAACGGAAACTGCAAACGTCACAGTGATCGCAGGGTTCAGGGTAAACTTCGGGCTGTTTGGCAACGTGCTTTAGGAAGTCGGACTTAAGCTGACAGAAATAGTGATAGAAGTCCTGCGGTGCATACGATTCGCGGCGATTGTCGCCGAGGACAACGTGCATACTTGCCGGTGCGAGTCCCTGTACTTTGCCGAGGATCTCGGTATAAAGACTAAGTTGAATTACGTAGAGCGGTTTTGTATGAAGTGCCAACTTGGTGTCGATCACTTCATAAGAGAACAAGCCGAGAAGTGACGGCGTGTTAGTCCTGATCAGGAAGTCGGCATAACCGGCAAAGGGATCGTCGCGCAGATAAGCCTGATAGATTACATCGACGCCGTTGCGCATAGCCTCGATGGTTGCTGTGGCTCGTAATGTATCATCATTGGGCAGATCCTTGAGGCTGGCGATAGACTTCCCCAAGCCGCGTAAATGTTCAAGATAGCGCTGTTCGTGGGCGATGCCGCGAGCCATGATGATCTTGCTCTGCTCGTCGGGAGAATCTTTGGGAAGCTTCTCCGACAGGTCACGTACCTTGAGCGATGTCAGATGGAGACATTCGAGGTGGTCGCAGAGATCGGTTGCGGAGTAAATGTTCTTGTTGTTGACGGTTTTCAATGTTCTCGCCCTTGTGCCATTAGAGATTTCAGCTTCGGGTGAAGTGTTCGAATCGGAGTGAATATAAGCGAATGCTGCAATTTGACAAGCAGGGTTCGAAGCAAGAAGGCGTAAAGCAGAGAGCCTGTGAAAAAGAGGGGCCGGCGCAAGCCGGCCCTCTGCCTTTATGTGTTTCGTGGAGGACTAAGGACAGGCTGCGCAGGGAGGCGCACCGCCTGAGAAGATGTAGCTCACCAAGTATACCGCATCTGAAATTGTGATCACGTTATCACAGTTGGCGTCGCCTGCGAGCGTCGGATTTGGCGCTGGACCGCCGCTAAAGATATAATTGATCAGATAGACAGCATCGGAGATAGTGACTTGACTGCTGGCATCGGCATCGCCGCAAATGAAGCATTGCGAAGGATCGCTCGGAGAGCCTTCGCAATCGTCGGGGAAGCCATTGCCGTTGACATCGACCGAAGTGCCATTGAGCAGATCCAGTGAATCATCAACGCCGTTCTTGTTGCAGTCGGGGAAACTCGTCGGTTGAATGAGGACTGTGCCGAGGGGTTCCGCAAGTCCATCGCCGTCGACATCAGCTTCGAGATGAATTGATTCAAGGTCCATCGGACGGTAGGACATCAGAATCGCATCGCCAATGATGTCGCCCTCGCCCCACGGCGGGAGGGAGAGTGAGCCAATCACGGGCGTGCCGGGTGGCAAGCCGTTCAGGGCAAGCGATGTCGGCGTGCTGCCATGATCGCCGCCTTCGGAGCGAAGCGTGTAGTCAAAGGTCGCAGGTGCATCGGTTTCGTTTTTGACCGTGAGGTTGAAGGACCGTGCCTGTCCGGTATTTAGATGAGTGATGTCGCGCGGGTCTTTGACTGTCACACACCAACCATTACTTGCCAGCAGCTTTGAACAACAAGTACTCATTGCACCGGTCAATGTGTCGCGGACTGTGACGCAGAAGCAGGCAACATTGCCCGGAGTAAATCCGGCAGGGCGTGTGAGCGTCACCGGAATCTGGGTGCATTGTCCGGGCAGAAGCGTGATCGTGCCACTCGCCGGGCTGAAGGTCACGCCGGTTGCATCGAAATTACAGCCGGAACCGGATGCCAAAGGCGCAAATGAGAAGTTTGCTACCGAGGTAAACGGCGACTGGTTGCAGACGGTCATGTTCATCGTAACAGTCGTTGCCGTGCGGCAAAGGACGACTGAACTCGGAATTGCACAAGAGATTTTGCATTTCCCTCGCGAGCCGGCGAAGTAGATGTCTTGGACTTCGACGCCAACGAGTGCGCGACCAAAGATTTCTACTTCGTCGATGGGGCCGGTAAAGTACTTCTCGCGTGGGCGGCAGTTTTGACCAGCACCGTAGCTGCTCAAGAATGGACCGTGACCGATATCCATAATCGATCCAGGCGCTGTGGTGCTGAAGATTGACCCGGTGTGTGGAACGAATGTTCCAACCGGCGAGCCGTTGTAATAGAATGTTCCGACCATTGCTCCACCATTGCGAGCGACAGTGACTGCAACGTGCTGCCATTCGTTCAGAACAACGGGCGCAGTTGCTGTCTCAAATGAGTCAGGCGGATTCGGGAAGATGTTCATCGCCAAGCCAAGACGTCCGTGAGTTGCAGAGATTGGTTTGACATAGAACATGATTCCGTTGTC
>CAUJJY010000410.1 GCA_963205155.1 Candidatus Zixiibacteriota bacterium
TGGGGGCTTCGGTGTCAGATCTTAACGGAAACAAACTAAAGAACTCGCTGACGCTGGCGTTTTCCACCGGTGCGCAGATTGATTCGGGTAGCATTAAGGGTCGCATCTTCGACAAGCTGAAACCGGCGCCGAACTTTCGGATATTTGCTTATGAGAAGAAATCGTGGCTGACCGATTCATTGTTTGCGGTTGTGCCTGATTACATCACGGAATCGGGAACGGACGGTGAGTTCACATTTCAATTCGTCCGCGAAGGCGAGTACCTCGTAATCGGTGTCGAAGACAAAGACCGCGACAACAAGATTTCCAGTTACACCGAGCGAGTGGGAATTCCCGTGGCGCCCGCATTCGCATTGCCTGCAGAAGTCAAATCGGATGCAATGGCGATGCATGTCAGTCGTTATGATTCGAGCATGATTTCTTTGGCGACCTGTCTCGGTTATGAAGGACGGGTGTTGATGCAGTTCTCCGGCGGCAAGTTGGACACAGCAAGCGTGAAGCGCGACTCGATTTTGATTACGATGTCGGATGGCGCGACTTACCTGCCGGGCGATGCCGCGATATTTGAGAAGGAAGCGGAGAAGCTCTATATCTGGTCGAAACATTTCGTCAATGACTCGATAGTGACCGTCACGGTTTACGGCCTGCGCGGATTGGACGACAAGCGCGTGGACTCGGCGAGCACGATGTGCATTATCAGAATTCGCGGAGTCGACGGCGACCTGCCGGAAATGGCGAACAAGAGCACGGGTGGTGGGTCTAAGATGGTCTACCCGGGGGACTCGCTACGTCTGGAGTTCACTGAACCAGTCGTGATTCCGGACGGTGCGATTACAATTCGAATTGACTCCTTGCGAACGATTGCCGCCAATGCAGTAGCGACGACGCCGACGAAATTCGCGATTGCACCAAGTGATTCTCTGCCGTTTGAAACGCGGCTGAAGCTAATCGCCGATATGACGAAAGTTCGCGACTTGTCTGGGAATGCACCGAAGGACTCGACGCATCAATTTGACTTTGCGGTAGCGAGTCCGGATTCGATGGGAAATTTGAGCGGCACGATCAGTTTTGAAATGGAGCAGGCAGTAACATTGCGATTTACGGGAATGCTCCGCAAGCTAGTCTACACGCATCTGCAGTCAGAGAGCGGAAGATTCTCATTGGCGATGTATCCCGACATGTACACAGTCACAGCATATGCGGATCGCAATCACAACGGCCGTTGGGACTATGGAACGCTATCGCCGTTTGGCTTTGCCGAACCCGGCTGGATCGTGCCTGATACCCTGCGAGTGCGAGCCCGTTTTGATACGGAAGGTTTCGACCTCGATCTGAAGTAGAATTTCAAGGAGGACACATGATAGATCTTTCGAGCTTACCGCCCTGGCTCTCGGAAACGATTGTCTTTCTCGCGATCGTAGCGGGCGCTTACCTGCTGTCGGAAATTGTCGTTCTGATCATCAACCTAGTCAAACGATATCTGGCTGCTCGTACCGACACTGATCTGGATGATAAGATTCTCGATGCCGTCAAGGCGCCGGTTCGCTATGTGATGATTTTTGTCGGCGTCACGATCGCCCTCAAGCGACTCGACCTGATGTTCGACGAGAAATATGATTGGATCTTCAAAATAACCAGCGCCGTCGTTTTCGTAGCATTCGCGTTAATCGCGACCATGCTGCTGCTGCGGATGGTGAAGATATTTACGCGGTGGTATGCGGATAAGGTAGCATCGAAGACGGAATCGAATGTTGACGACGAACTACTGCCATTGGTGCGGCGAATCCTGAGTCTGTTGATCATCGTGATTGGGGCGATGACGGTGCTTGATCACTTCGAGGTTGATGTCAAAGGGCTGATTGCGATACTGGGCGTCGGGTCGTTGGCGATTGCACTGGCGGCGCAAGACACGATTGCCAACATGATTTCCGGTTTCATCCTGATGCTGGACCGGCCGTTTCGTAAAGGTGATCGCATTCAACTAGCGACTGGTGAGACGGTTGATGTCTATGATATAGGATTACGATCATCAAAGTTCATGACCTTTGACAACACACTGATAATTCTCCCGAATCACGAACTGGTGAAGGCGAAAGTCACCAACTTGTCGTATCCTGAAGAGGCGATTCGAATTGTGATCGATATTGGCGTCGCATATGGAAGCGAGATCGAAAAGGTAAAGGCGATCCTGCTGGAGTGCGCAAACTCGCACGAGAGCGTTCTGAAAGAGCCGCCGCCGGGTGCATTTCTGGTTAGTTTTGGCGATTCATCGCTGAACTTCAGGCTGGTTTGCCGGGTTGGGCAGTTGCGCGAGCATTGGGATACGGCCGAGCAACTGCGGTGTAAGATATATAACGAGTTTAATCGTGCGGGGGTTGAAATACCGTTTCCGCAGCGCGTCGTGCACGTTATGCGAAATTCTTCTGATTGAGGCAGTTGCGCGCCGAAGTCGACCAAATGCGTTGACATTAATGGGAATTGTACTATCTTAAATTGAGTTTCTGGACTCTCGGCAATTTTAAGAGGATCTCAAGTTTTGTAAAATGAACATACGAAAGACGACTGCGCTGTTTGCTTTAGGTGTTGTGATGGTGTTACTTACGCCGATCACTTCAGTTTTTGCATTAGCGCCGATTCCGACCGACCGTTACGCGGTAACAGATCACATTAACGGCCAAATCAGCGACTTCTCGATCACGGTGGAGGACGACACTGTCGGGCGGACAGAACTCTACACGGTGAAGTTCACACTGAATGGTGATTCGTTGCGTTCCCGCTCCAAAATTGAGTTGGACTTTCCTGTCGGATATGTTCTCGGCGACATCGACTCGGTGCGCTACACCGATAGCGATGACTTGAACAGCGACTTCGGAGTTACCAGTTTCGGGATCAACGGGCTCCATTTAGGCATCACATTAGACAGCCTTGAAATTCTGCCGCCTCCGGGTACGCGAGTTATGATCGAGATTTACTCGATCGCTAATCCGCAGTTAGCAGAGTCCTATCAAGTAATGTTGGCAGTTCTCACCGAAGAGAGTGAACTTCTGGCGCTCCCGAAGTTGTCTGATCCTCTCGTAATCGGGCCAGGTCCTTTGTCGAGTTTCAAGCTCTCGCCCAAAGGTATCCAGCAGGCACGTGCCGGGACAACGATCCGCTTCGAAGTTGACACCGACGACCAATTCGGAAATGCTGTGTCAGTAATTGAATCGGAGATATTGTGGGGTGTCATCGGAGTCCCGACACCAACTGGTATAGTTGAAGGCGGTGATTTTCAGGCACAACATACCGGAGTATCACGGGTCTTTGCGACATTTGGCGCCTTTGCTGATACGAGTGGACTGATCTACGTGCTTCCAGGGGCGTTTGCCTATTTTACCTTGACCGGCGGTGCCGACACTGCGGTCGCAGGGAGCAGTTGGCAGACGGGAGCAGATGACGTGGTCATTAGAGCGCACGATCTGTTTGGCAACGTCAACTATGAATTTCTCGGACAAGTTTACTTACGCTCGTCGGACCCGGATGCGCAGTTACCATACACGCAGGCGGTACCTTACACCTTCACGGCCGCTGATCAGGGCGTCAAAACAATTCCAGGTTCGCAGTTTCGCTATTACACCGCGGGGCGTCAAGATCTGTCATTGGTGATGAACGGACAGGTACAGCGGAGTCTATTCCCAATTTCGATATTGCCTGCCAGTGTCAGTTCCTATTCGCTAAGTTTAGCCTCCGTCACAACGGCAGGCAATGACATAAATGTCTCAATCAGCAACGCCGTTGATGCGTGGGGTAACAGCATAACCGGCATAGCCAGCATTTCCCTGGCGGGTGGTGGTACCGCGCCGTCGGGCGCGTTGCCGTCGACGCCGTCCTTTGCGGTGAACAACGGAACCGGTGCAGGGACGATGAGGTTACTGAAATCTGGAAGCCAGCTCGTCACGATTTCCCTCAATGGTTTACTCAAGCAACAGACTATCGGTGTAAGTCCTGCGAATGCTAATCGGTTCCGCTTTGATCTTGATGCAGTGCAGGCGGTAAATCGTGCATTTTTTGGCAATGCGCTGCTTACAGCGCTCGACCCGTACGGAAATATTGATACCGAATTCAGTGCCGCCATCGACACAGTAAGAGTCACTTCAACCGGCGCCGGCGTGGTATTCAATGGTGTAATTGGTACCGCCGCCGCATTCTCCAATGGTTTATGCGATCTCAAGGATTTCGGGACGGGTTACAACGGCGATGAACCATTCGTAACTTTTACAGCGCGCTCCAATTCAGGCATCACCGGTGTTTCACAGACGATTGGCTTCTCACTATTGAAGATTTCCTCCGGTCAACTCGCGCAGTCGACGCGATACATCGGCGAACAGTATACTTTTACGCTGACGATCTCGAATTTTGGATCGCAGCCGGCGAGCATTTCGGCAATCCGCTTATATGGAAACGGAACGCGTCTGCAGCCGGTGCAAATCTCGCCGGGATTGTCTTTCAGTATTCCCGCGCTTTCAAGTCAGGAATTTGTGTTGACCGGCGCTGTACCATCGTTACCGCACGAGGTCTTGTCGCTGGATGCGGTGTTTGTCGGGCAAATATCGACAGGCACGGTGGGTGACTCGGCTACGAGCCTGGCACAATTGACAATACTGCCCACAGACGGTATCAGTGTTCTGGCAGGGACACTCCTACCGCAGCAAGTTTCGACCGAGCGCGGTTATCAATTCGTACTGCGAGTACGCAATGACAGTGACGACGACTTGCTCCTTTCAAATTCGAGCACTCTGGCAATTCCGATCGAGGGTGCGCCGACGATGACGGCGGCCCTGACCTCGCCGCTTGTGGTTCCCGGTTCGGGAGGCGAGGTCCTACTGCCATTTGAACCACTAACAATCCCGATTATTGCTCCGCAGGTAGCGGAAAGCGCCACTGTCCACTTAATAGGCACACTGGGCACAGCATCATTTGATCAGATCTTTGATGCCGGTGGAAGCATCACGATTGAAACGCGACCGGTGGTGACATATCGGGTCGGAACCTTAAATCCCACCACAGTCTACCGCGGCGCCGATGCAGTGTTCAGTATTGGTGTGAAAAATAGCGGGACAGCGGAGCTTGATGTAGAAATCGGGACGGCAGAATTTGTGATTTATGCCGGGGAGCGCCAATTGCTGACGCGCCTTGATGCAGAACAGATGCTTCTATCTGGGGGAGACTCGGTCCTGGTCTTCCGTCCGGCATTTGTGCCGGTGGATTTTCCGCTGCAAAACGATTCAATCGTCGTCAGTTTGCGCGGAACGGCCAACGGTCAGGAAGAAATGTTCAAACTAAACATACCCGGGAACACAGTTGCGATTCCTTTCGGAGCGGCGGCACGTCTGGTTGATGTAACGGCAAACGCGCCTAATATGCCGAATGTCAATGTCGGTCAGACGTTCAGTATTTTTGCTACCGTCCGCAATACCGGCGACGAAGATTTGGTCGCAATTGAGGTTCGGTTGACATCCAATGGCACTTCGGTATATGAATCGGAACAGATTGTGGATGAACTTGAAATCGGACGCGACACGACACTGGAGTTTGAGATCGAGGCATCGTTTACGCCGAATGCATCGGAAGTGTTTTCGGTACTTATCAGTGAAGCGGAAGGTAGTGAATCTGGCTTGGCCGCGTTGATTCAGCCGCCGCTTGGCAACAGCACGCGCGCAATCGTGATTCAGAGCCCGGCGAGCCTCGACCTCGATGCCCGCATTTGGTCGCCGCCTTCAGCACAGGATGGAGTTGTAGGGTTAGGTGAGACATTCGCGATCACCTCGATAGTCAACAATCTGGCGCAATCAGTGACGGGAGCCGGTGAAGTCACCTTGAGTATTGTCGCCGGCAGTTTCAGCCTAAGCACTGCTGGTACACAATCGATGACAATCGGCGCTCGCAATTTTTGGGAGATTGTTGCTCCGGCGGATGAAGACACCGCCGTGATAGTCATCACCGTTTCTTCCATTCCCACGGATTTGAATTCGGGGCTTCCGTCAAAGGTTCAGGATCGTTCCGACACAATCCAGATCATTTCGACGGTCAGCCAGGTTGGAATTACGGTTGATTTTCAGGCTGCTCCGGCGCAGCTTCTAAGCGTTGGCGGAGAGTACGAGTTGATCACGCTGGACTTTAGAATCTTTAATCCGGCCGCGAATCCTTACATGAACTTCATCGAGTTTAAACTGCTCGGGCGCGATAATAACGCCATTGTTCCTTCAGAGTTGATCGCATCCGCGAGCTTGCGTTATAATGAGCAGACAACTGCTACGGGTGTGGCGGTGGACAATGTACTGCGGTTCAATCTTGGCGAATCGCTGGGAACCCCAACTTCGGCGAAGATCACCGTACAAGTGGCGGATCAACCTGCGCTCAATGACTTCACCCTGTACATCGATTCGCTGTCGCTCTCGGCCTCATATCAGACCGCCGTTGGACCGCGACCGGTTCCGATAACGGCATCGTTTGCGCAGAAACTGGTGATTCAAGAGAAGTTTACCCTGGTGCCGTCGAGCCTGACCGAGTCCTTCTTTGCGTACCCGAATCCATTTTCGCCTCTACAAGAAATGTCGATGATCGTTTACAATCTCGGCACGGCCAAGTCGGCAACGCTGAAGATCTACACGTTGGCAGGTGAAGAAGTTTTGTCGCGCGAGATACCGGCGCCTGCTTCGATCTCGGAACCAATTCAGATTCCGTGGGATGGTCGCAACAATAATGGACAGATAGTCTTGAACGGCGTTTACATTGCCGTACTCGCTGTTGACGGCGAGGGAGAAATCAGAACCAAAATCGCGGTGGTGAAATGATGACACGGTATCGCATCGTCATAGTCGCTACTATCATAGCGATTATCGCCACCGCGAGTTTGCAGGGCGCAAACAGCGGCGGAACAACTCCGCTGTTCAATTTCGGCGCCGGTGGCCGGGGGTTGGGAATGGGCGGAGCCAACGTTGCGTTAGCGAATGACGCCTCGGCAATCTTCTGGAACCCGGCGACACTCACAAACCTGCAGGATCGCTCGTTGTCGTTGATGCATCTGCCGCTGCCCGAAGGTACGAACTATGATTTTGCAGCGTTCGGGTGGCCGACGGTAGATTATGGCACTTTCTCGGTCGGAGCGTTTCTGCTGTCGACTGGGGACATCGAGCGGCGCGACGAGTCCGGCCGCTTATTGGGTACATTCAGTTCGAATCAACAGATGTTCCTAGTCGGATATGGTAAACAGATCAATCGGTTCCTATCACTGGGTGCGACTCTTAAACTCTATGGACAGAGCTTTGATGATGCCTCGGCATTCGGAGCCGGCGGGGATCTGGGACTAAAGATTGCGTTGTCAGAAAACTTCGCTCTTGGATTCAACGCACAGAATATTGTCGCGCCGTCGATCCGTATTGATCGCGATGAAGAAACGCAGCCAATTACCTTTAAGGCAGGCGCGGGAGTCATGCTGCCAATTTCAGACGGCCGTCATATCCTGTCGATCGAGGCGGACGTCGACAAGACCGAGAATATTGACCCGGTGTTTCACGTTGGCGGCGAGTTTGCGTTCATGAATAGATATTTCTTGCGTGCCGGATATGATGTGGACCAAGTCAATCTTGGCGCCGGTCTGCGCTTCGGATTTGCGCAGATTGGATACACCTACAGAACGCAAGACTACTTTGATGCCCAGCATCGCATCTCGTTGGATATTACGCTTGGCGGCTCGATCGAGTCGATACTGGCGCAGCGCGAGCAGGCAAAGCGCGAAGCGGCGATACAAATGGCTCGCGAACAGCGCGAGCTTGACTTGAGTACGGCACTGACTTCCGCGCGCCACTTCTATCAGAATGGGATGTATGATTCGGCAGCGGTGTATTACCAACGTGTGAATGCGCTGACCAACAATTCCGACAGCGAAGCGGCCGAGCGATTGACGCAGATCGAAAATCAACGCACGCAGGAACTGACCGCCACGGTAAGGGCAGGAGTGCTTGCCGAAAGTGATTCAATCAAGGCGGAGGAACTGTTCAGCGACCTCGATGAGGCTTTGCGCGTCAGTGATCTGGAAGCTTCGAATGTGATGCTCTCGCGGCTGCGACCGGCATTCGGCGACGATGAGCGATTCAAGAATGGTGAAGCCCAGTACTCGCTTTTGACCGCGAATCGCATCGGCCAACTGCGAAATGATGCGGCGCGAATGGCCAATCAAGGCAAGTTGAGTGATGCGGCCCAGCTGTATGGAGAGATCCTTAGACTAAATCCCGATGATGCCGCTGCCCGCCGAAGTATCGCGCAGATCGGAGCGCGAATTTCCGCTTTGGAGATGCTTCGCTCCGGCGTTGCTGCTTACAATTTCGGCGACACGGCACAGGCACGGCAATTATTTGAGCAAGTTCTTGCAGTCGCACCGGAAGACACTGTCGCGCAGAGCATGCTCGATCGCTTCGCGACCGGAAGCAAGGGACCGGGAACTCCGCTGGCAGAAATTCAGCGGGACTCGGAGATTTGGAAGTTGTATCTTGACGGTATCGAGAAGTTCCGTAGCGGAGACTACCAACAGGCGATTCGACTGTGGGAGCAAGTACTCGAGCGTTATCCTGGCAATGCGGAAGCAGAGAAGAATATCCAGCAGGCAAAACTAAGACTTCAAACAAACGGCAAAAGCAATTGATTATCAAGGAATTGGCTGGATTGGACACCTTGGTTTGTTATCGTTTGTTGACACGACTTAGCTCACTTCATACAATTGCTCGCGATGAATCTATTTAATCGTCCTATTAAAGAGATCTTTGCTGAATTTCCGGCGACAGAAAACAAGTTGCCGGACATCCGCGGATTCATCGAAACCGTTTTGGCTGACACGCCTTTCCGGCGCAAAGACATCACGGCAATTCTTTTGGCAATCGAAGAGGCATGCACGAATGTAATTCGTCATGCCTATCTTTATGCTGAAGGGACGCTCAAACTCAAGATTTCGATTTATCGTGACCGGTTGGGAATCTCGATTTATGACCGGGGGCGCAGTTTTGATTTTGAGGGGTTGTCTGATCCAGATCTGGATCACTACATCAAAACAGGGCGCAAGGGCGGGCTTGGCATCTACTTGATCCGCAAGGTGACGGATGATGTTTCCTACCGCACTACCGCGGGTGTCAATGAACTAAAACTGGTAAAGCGGTTTCCATACGCAAAGCCGGAGGCCGTCGCCAAGGGCGAGGGAATTTCGATTCGCCTGAAGTTCTCGCTATGGACTTCTTTGATCATGGCTTTCGTAATCATCGGGGTCTACTGGGTATGGGAAGATCGTGTGGTGGATTGGCGCAATCAGCAATTTGTCCGCACGATCGATGAATATGGCAATGCGATTGCTTCTCAGGCGGCAAATCACTTCATCAACGAAAGTTCGGATGTCGAGCTCGATGAATTCGTTCGCAATTTTGCCCGTCAGAATGCGGATGTGCGGTTCATCTATATAACCGACGCGAGCAATCAGATCGTTGCTTCGACACAATTGCCAGACTTGCTGCGAACGAGGTACCGGATTCCCGAGGGTATCGATACATCGCGCGCCGGGGAGGCGCAGCCATTCGCTTCACAGGAGTTTGGAAATACCTACTATGTAGTTGAGAACATCAACTATCAAGGCAATCGTTACGGCAAGTTACACGTTGGCTTTGGCGAAGACCGACTCTTGCAAGGCATTGCGCAATCGCGCCAATCGATACTACTGATTGCGGTAATTGCCATGATCGCGGTCTTGGGCGCAGTCTATTGGTTGTCGAATTACTTCGTGCAACCGATCCAGAAGTTGATCGATGGCGTCAAGCGAATCGGCAAAGGAGATCTCGACAGCAAGATTGCCGTTGAAGGTGCCGGCGAATTCAGCGCGATTGCGGAAGCCTTCAACGAAATGCGCGTGAAGTTCAAAGAGGCTCAAGCCAACATGGTTGAGCAAGAGCGCATGCGCAAAGAAATGCAGGTGGCACAGGATATTCAGCATACACTTTTGCCGAAGAACTTCCCGGACATCGAAGGATTTGACATTGCCACTATTTATCGTGCCGCCAAAGATGTCGGCGGCGACTACTACGATTTTGTCTGGATAGACGAGAAGACACTGGGCATCGTCGTAGCCGACGTGTCGGGCAAGGGAGTGCCGGGATCGCTGGTCATGACCATGATACGCACGGCAATCCGACTTGAATCACGCGGTACGCGCTCGCCGGTCGAAATCTTGTGTAATGTAAACGAATTTGTGACGGAAGATGTGCGCAAGGGGATGTTTGTCACGATTTATCTCGTCGTGATCGACACGCAACAACGCAAGATATCGTTCGCTTCGGCAGGTCACAATCCGATGATCCTGTATCGCAAAGACGAGGACAAGACATTCTTCCTCAATCCCAAAGGTATTCCGCTCGGCATAACGTTGCCGGAGGGCGTCAGTTTTGAAGACAACTTAGCGAGCGAGAATGTCAAACTGAAGAGGGGCGACATGTTGGTGATGTATACGGACGGCATCACCGAAGCGATGAACCCGAAGAAACTTCAGTACGGGATGCCGCGATTCCTGGAGTTTATTCGGGACAACTCGGATTTGTCGCCGGACGAATTTGCCGAGAAGTTCCAGGATGACTTGAACGGCTTCACGCAGGGCGCCGAACAGAATGACGACATCACGATGGTGGTGATCAAAGAGAAGATGGAGGTTGATGAGTACCTCTACGCCCGACGGAAGAAACTTTTGGAAATGGTCGATGTGCAGAAGATTCCCGTTGGTGAGGCTTGTCGACAGCTCG
>CAUJJY010000411.1 GCA_963205155.1 Candidatus Zixiibacteriota bacterium
GACAACGCCCTCACGTATTTCATCTTGGGCTCGTGCGGCTTTGCGCTACTTACGAGCTGTTCCTCAAGTATACATTACTCTTCATCTTATTCAATTGCGAGAACGCGTTAGGTGCAATTCCATCCAACCTGAAGATTCGGACGGACTATCTGAAGGTCACTAGTGGGGACCTGATTGAGATATTGAAACGAGAAGATCCACAGGACATATACCGGGTCAACGAAGTGATCGTCCCATTGCGCAAAAGTTGGCTAGAGCTCCCAAAAGTGATACCACTCACACAGATCGATATGCCTACTTCAAATCTGGGCAGATTATTGGTTGATTTCTGCATCATGCGGTCAATCTTCGACAAGAGCAAGGGAATTATCGCGCAGATGAAGACCCTTGAAGTACATTACAAGATAGACGTCGAAGCTGTCTTTTCGTTCGAAAGTGCCGGACCTTTGACCAAAGAGAAATTGCAGGGAGTGCACGGTTCTGCAGTTGCTGACATTTTTAGATTGCGTCATGAGTACGTTCACTGGCAGAAGTTGAGCATAATGGACTTAAGTGAGCTTGAGAAATACAGAGACATTATACAATGCCTAATTGAGTGCCTTGGGAGATCGGTCGCCCAACACTTCAAGCTGAAGATTGGTATTGCTGGCCTTGGTTCCTTCGATAATTTGATTGAGTGATGAGGTTATCGGAACCCTCTGGAGAGATGCTCCTGGAATTAGAATGCTTCTGAACGAGGGTTCCAACCTACTCGTTTGATCAATAATCGTGGATAAGTACCCGTCTGTTCAGAATCTTGAAACAAAAGTGGTCGTGGCGCTCTCTTATTTGGGTAACATTGGAGGTTTGACGTGTGTTTGAATCGGTCGCATTTGTGCGTGCTGGCGATTTTGTTGTTCCTGTGCGCGAATATGGCTTTTGCCGGAAGTTCTGTAGACGGGGTGCAGATTATTTTTATGGAGGTCGACACAACAGTTGCGAGCGACTCAGTGCCGACATATCGCATCATTGATGACACCAAGAATATTGAAAAGTACTCGGCATGGCTGAACAATGAGCCGGCCAAGATAGCGATCGACTTGTTCAAGCGGACATGGGCGCTGACGGAAGATAGCAGTTCGACTCCGATCTATCATGTCGCTTTGGTGAAGGGGGGCAATTATGCCGACCTCGGGTTCAAACTGCGAATGGGCAAGGAGACTGTCGATCATGGGAACACGGCATACATCAAATTGGGGCCGGAAGAATGGGTGTTTACGACAACCTTCCTGCATGAGACAGGGCACGTAATTCTTTCGATGCTCAACAGTGGAGAGGGTGTTCCCGCAAGCGACTTGAGTTCAATCCCGCACACGACAGCAGCATTGTCGTCGAGAGGGACCGCGTTTAACGAAGGTTTCTCCGTTCACTTAGAGACGCTCGCGGCACATCTTGGGAACGACCCTACGGTCCAACAGCGTTACCTGCATCCAACGTTTCTCTTCGGCATTGATGCTGGAATCAAGGGCGAGTACTTCCGCCAATCAGCCGATCTGTTGAGTTATGCGCAGACACGGACGCGTTACTATGATGTTCGCGAGAACCACTTTGCGTTCGCCTCCGCCTGCAAAGAACCGGATTACTTGCGAGTTCAGCTGGACAAGAGCCGGGACTTTGGGACATTGCGCGATGCCAATCAGCTTCTGCAGTCGGAGGGATTCTATGCAACCTTCTTCTTTGACTTGCTGGTAGCCGGTAATGAAGCTCCGACCTTGGAGACGATACATGCGCGACAAGTAGAGATGCTCGCGGCTTTGAAGGAAATGTTCTCGGCAAATCAAATTGGGGAGGAAACGCCATATTTGTTGGATTTTGTCCGAGCGTACGCGATGAGATTTCCGGAACGGAAGGGTGCGATTATCGATCTCCTGCTCGATTCAAGTCACGGTGTATTTAGCGATGAGAACGCGGCGAAGTTGTGGAGTGATCACTATATGGGCGCGCTGCGCCTTGATCTGGCTGAACGTAAAAACGACAAGATCGTTCAGGCACGGACAACTTGGAAAACAGAAGCCATGGAGAATTTCGACGCACTTTACAAACGACTGGGGCCACAAATTCGCTGTGAGGTCGATTCGGTTACAGTCGGCTTGATTGCATTTGGTGAGGAGGCGCCGTTGATCTTTGATGTCAACACCGTGGAAATCGGGATCATGCGGCTGATACCGGGGATCAGCGAACCGCAGATAAAGAATTGGATCGACGAAAGGCAGAAGCTTCCCTTCCGCGACGAGAACGATTTCAAGAGTCGTTGTAAGTTGGAGCAGTCGGTACTTGCTCAAATGAAAATCGGAAGTCCGGGGGAGCACGCGGCGGATTAGGCCAGTTACGTTGTCGGAACCCTCTGGCAAAATGCTCCAATAGGCGGATTGCTTCTGAACGAGGGTTCCAACCTACTCGGATAGAAGAGATTTATGTCGATTCGGCGTATTCGAGTTTGTTGACTCGCTTGGGGATGCTTCTTCTCATGATCAATCCAAACAGCCACCAGATTAAGAGCAGTCCTCCGGCGATCAGTGAATAGCCGAGAGCGCCGCCATATCCGAGTTTCGTGATGATAATCATTGGCACTACGATGAAAATCGAAGGGATCAAGAACATCAGCATCACCAGCATGTCACGTTGACCGGCACGTACGGGGATACTAAAGGGGAGATTCGGCATGAGCAACACAAAAACACGCACCAGGGTGAGCAGCATCAGGAAGAGAATGAAGCAGTGCAGGAAGCCGTGGAGATAGTTGCCGAAGAAGTAGCCGAGGATTACCGTCAAGAGAGCCAGATAAGGGATGCAAAAGTAGACTACGGTAAAGCGGGCGCTGGACATGACGAGGTTGGTCTTGTTGGCAGGCGAGGCGAAAAACAACCAGGATGCCGCCGCTGACGGACTGTAAGCAGTGCCCCTGATGATCATGAAGGGGAACATGCCGACGGCGATGTAGAGTAGGTAGTTGCCGCTGCCCGAGGAATCGTCGAGTGATCCGACAAAGGGATCGATGAGTCGGCCGCTGTCTTGAAGTCCCAAATAGACATAAAAGACTGTTATGGGAAGAATCGTCAGGATGGTCATTTTAAAGCGGTTGTCATATTTGAATTGGGCGCGAATTAGTTTCCAGACGGCGCGATCTTCGGAGCTGGAGGTTGATTCAACCAGGCGAGCAAAGAAGCCTTTGGGAGCGGCGGCTTGCGATTTCTCCATTTGCTCGACCGTGTTGTTTAGAGTGACGGCATATTGCATGGAGAGACGCGAGACACTGATTCTCGCCATGATGGCCAAGGCGAGGATTCCTGCGATGGCGCCGAGGATGACCTCGAGACGGGTATCACCGGTGGATAAGGCGGGCCAGGCGGCGAACCACGCGGGTGGCGTGA
Organism: Candidatus Zixiibacteriota bacterium; assembly: GCA_963205155.1. GTDB lineage: Bacteria > Zixibacteria > MSB-5A5 > CAIYYT01 > CAIYYT01 > JADJGC01. The sequence continues at coordinate 3,411 of CAUJJY010000411.1, forward strand.
AATAGAGCCACTTGGCATCAACAGAGGTAACGTCGATTGTAGTGACTTTCTCGATCATACGGGGCAGGACGATATACCCGGCGTAGATGACGGTGACGAAGATCAATTGAGCGTAGCCGAGTAGGCGCTGCATGCGGTCGCGATTGATGATTTTGAGCGCGGCCGTATAAAATAGGATGAAGAAGAGCGATGCCGCCATTGCCATTCCCCACGACGATACGAAGATAACCGGTCCCAGCCACCAGATCTTAAACCTGATTGCGGCCATGACTGCTGGAATGATGATGATAGCGGTGGCGAGGATGGTGACATAGACGACGTAGTGAATGGCTTTGGCGAAGAAGAAGGTTTTCGAGTTTACCGGATGCGGCGAGATGATAGGATAGTCATCGGGACTGATGATGAGATTCGAGAACTCGAGCAAGATTGTCAGCGAGATGAATACCAGTACCGCGATATTGACCGTAAGCGCACCGAAAAAGGGGCTGTCGAGTTTCCACATGATGGCACTCAAGAATAGTCCGATGAAGAGCTTCATGAGGATCAGACCGAGAATCGGCGGGAAATTGCTTTGTTTCTGGCCGTAGCCGCGGAACGGGTTATTGGAGCCGCGCAGATCGGTCTTGTAAGCGATCTTAAGCAGCGTCTTGAGCTGGCGTTTATCGACGCGGTCGTGGTCGAAATTCGGAGAAGCTTCAGCCATTCTGGTCCTCGATCGCGCGGAGAATGCCTTTAGCCTGGTTATCGATATCGGTGGCGCCGGTGAGCTGGTTGAAAGCGACGCCGAGGGATGAGACGCCGACCTGGGTCATGATCTCGGCAGGTGTGCCTTCGGTGAGTTTTTTGCCGCGGTCGATGATAATGAGTCGGTCGCAGAGACGCTCGACGACCTCGAGAACGTGCGAGCAGAAGATGACAGTTTTGCCGGAGCGGGCGAATTCGCGGATCAATTCGCGAATCAGGCTTTGGGCATTGGCATCGAGGCCGGAAAGTGGTTCGTCGAGAATCAGGATGCTGGGATTGTGAATGATAGCACCGGCGAGCAGGAGCCGCTGTTTCATGCCTTTCGAATATCCGGCGATTCGTTTGTCGGCGGCTTCAGTCAATTCCATCAATTCGATGAGCTTCTTCGCCTGTGGTTCGATTTTTTCCAGCGGGAAATGGTGCAGATTGCAGACCATCTCCAGATGTTCGCGGCCGGTGAGATTTTCGTAGAGGGCGCAGTTCTCCGGGACATAGCCGAGGTCGGTCTTAATGCGATTGATTTCGGTTTTGACGCTCATGCCGTTGATTTCGATTTCACCCTGCGAAGGAGTGAGCATACCGACCATCATTTTGACGGTGGTGCTTTTGCCGGCGCCGTTGGGACCGAGCAGTCCGAAGACCTCGCCGTCGGGAATGCTGAAGCTCAATTGGTCGACTGCGCGGAGAGAGCCGAAGGA